>JAFGAQ010000001.1 GCA_016933595.1 Opitutales bacterium
GAATCGGCCGGGTGTTGTTCAGTATTGGCCGGCGGAATCATCCGGTTTGAGCTGGTGGGATCCCCTGAACGGAGAAATGGCTCACAAATGCAGGATTGATGAGTATTACGATGGGGCTTGGATGGTGGTGTCCGTCCCACTGTTTGATGATGAACTTGTTCTGGGAATTATGCCATCGCGTTGAGGTTGGTATTGAGGCAGAACGATGGATCAGGCGATGGATTTGCCTGACCTTGGGACTGCCCTGCGGGTGATTTTCACTTTTCTGAGTTGGCAAAGGGCAAACAATTCCCTAGACGGGGGCAAGTGGGGAACTGTATTTCCTGTATTTAGATAACCTATCAATATCATGACAACTATCCTTGATATCAGAGCTAGAGAGATCATCGACTCGCGCGGGAATCCGACGGTCGAAGTATGCGTTGAGCTTGAAGGCGGCGCAGTCGGCCGTGCAGCAGTTCCTTCGGGAGCCAGCACCGGAGAAAACGAAGCGCTTGAATTGCGTGACGGCGACAAGAGCCGCTACCTCGGGAAAGGGGTTTTGAAGGCGGTTGAGAACGTCAACGAAATCATCTGCCCGGCTTTGGTTGGCATGGATGCTCTTGAGCAGATCGCTGTGGACGCCAAGCTTTTGGAGCTGGATGGCACGGTGAACAAGTCAAAGCTCGGCGCCAATGCGATGTTGGGCGTATCGATGGCGGTCGCGCATGCTGCGGCTGACATGCTGGGCCAGCCGCTTTTCCGCTACTTGGGTGGACCGAACGCCAAGGTGTTGCCGGTTCCGATGATGAACATCATGAATGGTGGGGCTCACTCAGATGCTCCGATCGACATTCAGGAATTCATGATTATGCCGAAGGGTTTGCCGAGTTTCCGCGAAGCGATCCGTTGCGGTGCTGAGATTTTCCACACCCTAAAGAAGGTGCTTCACGACAAGGGTTTGTCGACGGCTGTTGGCGATGAAGGTGGTTTTGCTCCGAAGCTTGATTCGAATGAGCATGCGCTTCAGGTCATCAAGGAAGCGGTTGAAAAGTCGGGATACAAGTTCGGCGAACAGGTCTTCATCGCTCTCGATGTGGCGTCTTCCGAGTTCTACAAGAATGGCAAGTATGTCTTCTCGAAGAGCGACAAGTCGGAAAAGACTTCTGCCCAGATGGTGGATTTCCTCGCAGACCTTTGCTCGCGCTATCCGATTATCTCCATTGAAGATGGATGTGCTGAAGGCGACTGGGAAGGTTGGAAGCTGTTGACCGATCGTTTGGGCGACAAGATTCAGCTCGTTGGAGATGACCTTTTCGTCACCAACACCACCTATCTCAAGAAGGGGATCGAGCTGGGTGTTGCGAATTCGATTCTGGTTAAGGTCAACCAAATCGGAACCCTCACCGAAACCCTCGACGCCGTTGAACTCGCGAAGGAAAACCGCTACACCAGCGTGTTGTCGCACCGTTCCGGTGAAACTGAGGACACCACGATTGCGGATATCGCGGTTGCCACAAACTGCGGACAAATCAAGACCGGTTCGATGAGCCGTTCGGATCGTATTGCAAAATACAACCAGCTCCTGCGCATTGAAGAATTGCTCGGCGAGCAGGCGGTATACGGCGGTAAGATGCGCTGATTTCCGGTTCCGGAGATAGTGTTTAATGCAAGGGCGGGCACCTCCGGGAGCCCGCCTTTTTCGTGCTCATATGTCGTAACGGCGATACAAGTCCGCGAGCGATCCGGCGAAAAAGATGTAAACCGAAGGCTGTTTGTTCAAGAAATCGTTTGAGAATGCGATCAATGGAATCGTCAAAGCTAATCTTACTTAGAAAACAAACATACCATGAGACTATTCCATTCACTATTGGCAATTGCATCCGTATTTGCTGTGGCTCAGCTCCACGCCACCTTCTCGGAAGAGGAGATGGCCTCGAGCTACTCGATCAAGGATGTGGACAAGCCACCTGCCCCGATTAAGCAGGATGCTCCTGTATTGCCTAAAGATCTTTCGAATGCATCTGGTATGGTGCACGTAGCATTTATCATCGGAGAAGACGGTAAGGTGAAGGGTGTCCGGGTTGTGCGTTCGACTTCCGACGAACTGGTTCCGATCGTTCTTAAGACGGTCGAACAGTGGATGTTCGAGGCGGCCACGAAGGAAGGAAAACCGGTGGCGATCCGGGCGGTGGTTCCGGTTCGGGTGAATTCCTGATCCTTCGATCGTGAATTGATTTCGATTGGGAGCCTTCCTTAGCGGGAAGGCTCTTTTTTTGGTCAGGAGTTGTTGCGCAGAATGCGCATGCTGACCCGACCTGAGGTCTGCTCGAGTTTCACCGGAGCTCCGAACACGCTTGAAAGCAGGGAATCGGTCATAACCTGGTTTCTCGGGCCCGCTGCCAGGACTTTGCCGGCCCGCAGGAGAAGCACGTGCGAAAACATCGGCAGGATCTCCTCAACATGATGGGTGACTAGGATGCAGGGAATCCGGAACTCAACGGTGAGGGTGTCCTGAAGGAACTCCAAAAAGGATTCTCTCGCGACGGGATCAAGTCCAGCCCAAGGCTCGTCGAGAATCAATAGTTTGGGACGTCCAATCAATGCCCGCGCAATTAGAACGCGCTGCCGTTCCCCCTGGGAAATCACGCCCCATGGACGTTTGGCAATGTGTTCACAGCCAACCAGAAAGAGCCAACGTCCAGCTTCCGCCAATTCCTTTTCGGTTGGATCCCCCCAGTAGTTTATCGTCGCTCGTTTTCCACTCAAGACCGCATTGATACTAGGTTCCGTTGGTTGAATTCTACGTGAGACCGCACTGCTGACCACCCCGATTTGTTGCCGGATGGTATCCCATGGACAAGTGCCGTAAGGTTGGTTGAGAACGACAAACCGTCCGCTGGAGGGGGGCTCAAATCCAAGTATGGTATTGATGAGAGAAGTTTTCCCGGAACCATTTGCGCCGAGGATGACCCAATGCTCTCCCTCTTTCATCTCCCATCGGATATCCTGTAGAATGATCTGCTGGTTTCTGTTTAGGTTAATCCCATTGAACTGCACGAGCATGACCGGAATGAAAACATGCCATGTTTCGGATTTCAATCCCTAACAAGGAAGCCTCTTGCAAGCGAAAGAGGTGGCCCGACCAAAGATGGGTACGGATACTACGAGATGCGGACGAAGCAAAGGGAAGCAAGAGCTCCGGACTCCCATGCAGATCCGAATGGCTACTCAATGATGTGTATCACCCGCCACCCCTCTGGAATGCCTGACCCGGTGGGCTGATCTCTCGCCCTTACTTGGAACCATCGACCTCAAAGAGAGGTAGGTAGGTTTCGTATCCCGATTCTTTCAAATTATCCTTTGGAATGAACCGTAGGGATGCTGAATTGATGCAGTATCGCAATCCCGATGGATCCGGTCCATCGGGAAATACATGCCCGAGATGCGAATCGGCCTTCTTGGACCGTACTTCAATTCTTCGCATACCATGGCTCGAGTCTTCGATTTCGACCAATGCGTCTGCCGAAATCGGCTCAAAGAAACTCGGCCAACCGCTTCCCGAATCGAATTTCGCAGTCGAACTGAACAAGGGCTCTCCTGACACCACGTCGACGTATATCCCTTCGGCTTTGTGGTTCCAGAAAGCATTGTCAAAGGGACGCTCCGTTCCGTTAAGCCTTACAATCCGGTATTGTTCGGGAGTCAGCAGTCTCCTGAGCGATGCATCGTCCTGAGGAAGTCCACAAGCTTTGGGAGCGCATGAATCTTTTTGTTCGACAGAATCATCTGAAAATGAGGTGGCGTTTGGCATAAGCAACAGAAGC
>JAFGAQ010000236.1 GCA_016933595.1 Opitutales bacterium
GGCCCTGAATTGCCTCACTTCGTAGGATGTCATCGATTGAACGTCGGTTTCGAACGATCCTGACTCAGTCCGGGATACGATTTTGTTGAACCCTTCGTAGCCGTTGAACCCCGTGATGGTTTCCACATCCGGAAAGGTGATCACAACCAACTGTGAATCCGGTTTGCGAAATGACATGCTAAAGGATCCTTTTCTGGAGCCTCCATCCTCGTATTGAATGATCTCGCCGGAGTAGCGGAGGGTCTGAATTGCGTCGATCCGTTCTTCGGGTCCAATCCATTCGCGGGCCTTCCGGATAATGGAGGTCGCTTTCATCAGCGACGACTCGTCGCTTGCTCCGGATGTGTGCCCGGGGGATTGGGTTATTCCGGTTGCGGCAAAAATGGCCCCCATCAGGATGCGGAGCAAGATCGAGCGCGTGTGGCGGGCAAACATGATCAGGGCAATCGGGAGGAAATCTGCCGGCGGCTGGTCGGCGCTATTCCCATTCGATGGTGCTGGGTGGTTTGGAGCTGATGTCGAAGACCACGCGGTTAACTCCCTTGACTTCGTTGATGATACGACTGGATACCTTGCGAAGCAACTCGTAGGGCAGTTGGGCCCAGTCGGCAGTCATTGCATCCTGGCTTTCAACCGCCCGCAGGGCAATCACATAGTCGTAGGTGCGCTCGTCTCCCATTACGCCGACGGTGCGCACCGGAAGAAACACGCAGAAGGACTGCCAGACCTTGTAGTAGAGATCCGCTTGCCTCATTTCATGTTGGAAGATCGCATCGGCCTCCCGAAGGATATTGAGGTTCTCAGCGGTGATTTCTCCCATGACCCGGACAGCAAGTCCCGGACCAGGGAAGGGCTGGCGCCAAAGCAGCTCGCGGGGCAATCCAAGCTCGGCTCCGAGTTGGCGAACCTCATCTTTGAAAAGCTGCCGCAAGGGTTCGAGCAGCTTGAGTTTCATGCGTTCCGGGAGCCCTCCCACATTGTGGTGGGATTTGATAAGGGCGGCGGGATTGCCGCCGATGGACACGCTTTCGATCACGTCGGGATAGAGGGTTCCCTGTGCCAGGAAATCCACCCCGGATGTGTCTTGAATGGCCGCCTCGAAGACTTCGACAAAAAGCCGGCCGATGGTCTTTCTCTTGGTCTCCGGATCGGTGACTCCCGCCAGTGCACCAAGGAACATCTCGGAGGCATCCACGGTTTTCAGGTTCATGTGGAAGTTGTCGCGAAAGAGGCGTTCGACGGATTGACGTTCGTTTTTCCGGAGCAATCCGTTATCGACAAACACGCATTCCAGTTGGTCGCCGATGGCCTGGTGGATGAGGGCCGCTGCAACCGAGGAGTCCACCCCGCCACTAAGCCCCAGAATGACTTTTTTGGAACCTACCGTTTGCCGTATCTCACGGATGCTGGATTGAGCGAAATCCGACATGACCCAGTCGCCCTTCATGCCACATATTCCGGATATGAAATTGCGGATGATACGGGTGCCGTTTTCGGTGTGAACGACTTCGGGGTGGAATTGCAATCCGTAGAATTGAAGGCCACTGTTTTCGACAGCGGCAAATGGGGCATTTTCAGTGATTGCAACCGGGTGAAAATCCGATGGAAGGGCGATAATGCGGTCTCCGTGAGAGTTCCATACCCTGAATGAGGAGGGTAACCCTTCAAAGAGAGGACTGGTTCCGGACAAACTGAGGGTTCCATATCCATATTCGCGTTCGGCGCTTTTTTCGACCGCACCCCCTAGCAGCCGACCCATAACCTGAAGTCCGTAGCAGATCCCAAGCACGGGTATTCCGAGGCGGAAGACTTCCGGATCGGGCAGGGGAGCATCGGCTGCCAATACGCTTGCGGGTCCGCCCGAAAGGATGATGCCTTTGACGCCATCCTGACGGAGAGTGGTCGCGGGGGTGTCAAACGGGTATATTTTGGAATACACCTGTGCCTCGCGTACCCTTCGCGCGATGACCTGTGTGTATTGTGACCCGAAATCGAGAACAGCCAGAATCTCACTCATGCGCGGCATTATGAAGAGACCCGAACCGCGCATGCAACGGGAAAACACTTCAAAATTCGCTCTCTTTGTAACGGGAGGCGGTCCACCCGAAACGGAAAGGGTTTCGTCCGACGTGGGCCGTGTCAGAGGCTTTGGATAGGTGAAGTGTTATTTCGCAAACGGGGGATCGATCCGAAGCCTTGAGGTCTGGGATTCATCCGTGTCCGCCGAGGCGGTGAAGGGTCTCGATACAGAAGCGTGAGTTGTGGTAGAAGCTCTTCCAGGCGGAGACTTTGGGCTCATTCGGACAGGGTTGGCGATCGCCATCGACTTTCCAGTGCCACTCCCC
>JAFGAQ010000237.1 GCA_016933595.1 Opitutales bacterium
AATGGCGGAGAGGGGGGGATTCGAACCCCCGGTACCTTGCGGTACACCTGATTTCGAGTCAGGCACGATCGACCACTCTGACACCTCTCCAATTGGCCAATTGCAAAACCTAAAGCATCGGAGGAAGTGCGTTTCCCGCTTCCTCGTCAAGCATTTCTTCCGGAATCTCGAGTTCGGAGTCAACATCAACGGCCAATCCGGGCATTTTGGACGCCACCAGCCTCCCCACCCGATCGGGATCAACCTCCGTGATCACCCGTTGGACATCACCAAAGCTCTTGGTCTCGTAGACGCTGCGCGATACCGCTCCTTCGATCGGGTTCTTCATCGCCACAAACCCGCGGTTCAACACGATCCGATGCCCGACAGGCCCGGCTTTTCCAGGTGTGAAGGTCACAAATTCCTCTTCTTCCTCATCCTCTGTCGTTCCAGCCATAGTCTCCATGAGAATGTTGCTCCTGAAAAACAGCATACCGTAGTCCTGATTGAACGAGAGGCTGGACGGTGAACTGGTCACCAGATCCGGAACCGTCTGAAACTCGGTCGACTCCGTCACGCCCTTTACGATCTCGGTGCTGAGATTCCCGGAAATCACCGTTTTGGATACGGTTGCCACGGACGAGGCTTGTACCTCGGCAGTGACCGTGTCCTCAAAGGTCCCTTCGATAGCCACCATCGGATAATCAATGGTTTCGCGGGTAGTCGGACGTTCCTCTGTCCGCTGGATTATCGGCTCCGGCCGCTCTTCAAAGGTAGGATCCAGCTCAGAGCCATCGCCCTGCTGCACCAGTCCGACCGGGCTCTCAAGCGTCATCTTGGACGGAGCAAACTCCAGCCTGGATACCAACTGCGAAGTGTCCGTCGCGCGGATGGCATTTGGAGCCTGGGTCACTTGTGTAAAGGTTTCCGAAGCCATCGTCGTCTCGCTCACACTTACCTTTTGGGGAGTCGGTGTGACCCTTTGGTTGATGGGAGAATCGTTGCGCACGGGCACTTCAACCTGAACCTGTTGCATGGTACTGGGTGATTGCACCTGCGGAAGGGATGCAAAACTCTCCATGATCGCCACCGATATGCTCTCACGCGCCAAAGCATTCAGGTTGATGGTCATGTCTGTCAGACTTGTGCTCACCTGCTCCTCTATCTTTGAGGTGAGGTAAATCGAACCCGACAATGCAGCGAGAATCAAATGCAACAGAAAAGATGCGATCAAACACCTCGGAAGCAGCTTCAACTCCGAATCGAGAAGGAACCTCAGCAAATAGTGAATTGCAACCCCGGTTACCGCCATCAAAAGCAGGATCATCAGCACATTGCGCAGCAATTCATAGTCGAACTTGGCAATGACTTCGCGGGCGTTGGAGGTGTAGAATTTCAACTGGCGGGGATCGAGACTGAATACGTTCGAAACATACAGCATCTGCCCGCCTTTATTCGCAAAGACGGGAAACATCTGATCATGCTCAGTGTTGATCGGCCCACCCAGATTCTCCGGAGCCAGGAACGATTCACCAAACAACCGGCTCACGTAGATGTCATATCCACCCTCTCCTTCCTTGCGGTTCGATGAAAAATAGAGCGCCGTGCCACTCGAAGGCATGGAGGGATGCATCTCATCCGCATCCGTATTAATCGATCCAAGGTATTCTCCACCGTCAAACAATGGGATACCCTGATCCCCTTCACTCGAGAAACCCACCCTTTTGAACCGGTATAAATCCCAGTCGTCGGAGGCTTTGGGCTTGCCCTCCGGCGATGCGTTCATGTCCCGTGGCGCATCCGGTTTTGGACGTTTCGAGGCAATATACAAAACAGAGCCATCCGGCGATAAAGAAGGAAAAGCATCGTCGTATTCCGTGTTCACCCCTTCATTGAGCCGCACCGGCTCCGACCAGCGATCCCCCATCCTACGGGACAGGTATATGTCAAAGCCCCCGAATGAGTCCGGACGATTCGACTGAAACATGAGCCATTTGCCATCCCGTGAAAGGTGCGGCCCGCGCTCCTCGAATCCGGAGTTGATGAAACCACTCAGGGGAATGGGCCGGGACCATTCGCCCTCACCATACTCCGACAAAAACAGGTCCGCATTGTCCCTTGAGAATATCCGCGATACAACAAGCATCTTTCCGTCTTCAGAAAGGGTCGCTTCCATATTCCCCCTCAAGAGATTCAACTCACCACGAACGAAGGTTGGATCTTCCCAAAGACTCAGCAAAAGGGTCGCATCCACGGCGCGACGGTTGATGGATTGCCCATCCACATAATAGCGCAGGTATCCCAAACCGAAAAGAGTTCCGAGGGCAAACACCACAAGAATCCCAATGAAGATGAAAAAGGGAGACAAAAACAGCCTCCTTGCAACCTTCTTCACATGTTCCGAAAATGCCATATCGTTGCGATGCTCGTGGGTCCAGATGGATAGATTCGCTCAGCCTTGGTCACAGCATTGTCATGTATCCGATGTTGGCCTCAGTCACACCAACCCGACGACATGCGGCCAAGGCCCGTGCCACCTGACCGTGAAGGGCATTGCGATCCGCCCGGACCAACACCTTCTGATCGGGATTCTGGGCAACAGCCCGCATCAGATCCTCATGCAGACCATCAATGTCCATGCGACGGTCACCGACAAAGTAACTGCCATCCTCCCGGACATTGATGACCAACACCTGAACCGCAGAACTGAGCGTCAGATCGGTTTCCGGCAAATTGACCGCCATATCCGTCTGCTGCTGATGAAACGAGGTGGTGACCAGAAAGAAGATGATCAGGATGAACATCACATCCACCAATGGGGAAATATCGATGCCGATATCTTCACCCTCTCCATCTGAAACGTCTATCTTCATTTGGAATACTCCAGCTTGAAGCGGTTACGGAAATAACGGGTGATGAAATGATCGCCACGGTGCTGCATTTCATCCGCAATCCGATCGACCTTGTTGTTGAAAAAGTAGAACACCGCCAAGGTTGGAATCGCGATGGTCAAACCGGCAGCCGTCGTGACCATCGCCTGATAGATTCCTTCGGAAAGCATCTCCGCTTTGTTCAGCGAGTTACTCGAGAGTGCCACGGTCTGGAAGGATTGGATCATACCGATCACGGTACCCAATAGTCCAAGCAGAGGCGACAAGGTCGCAATCAACCGGATCAAGCGCAGGCTTCGGCGCAAACGCCGGATCTCAAGGCTCGCTATCTCACCCATCGACTGATCCGCATCCTTGGGCCCATCCTCCCAACGTTTCAGTCCGGCCAGATACACCCTGCCCAAGGGACTATCCGATTTTTCGCAGAATTCCACCGCGGCGCTGAGGTCTGCTCCCGTGCTTTTGTCGAGCGTGTCTTCCATTTCCTTTTCCAAATGGGCAGGAAGGAGCGTCTTGAAACTCACGCTGACCATTCGCTCGAACGTAATCGCGATCGCAAGCACGGAACAAAGCGCAAGGGGAATCATCACCACTCCCCCCTTCATGAGCAGAGAAATCAGGGAATCCGACCGGGCCGTTTCCCGAACAGCTTCAATTTCCTGCCCTGCAAGAGACGTGGCCATGGCAGCAAAGCCGGCTACCAATATCCATCGTATCATCCAATCGTATCTGCGGATTCTGTTAGCAATCATCTTAGTGTGGGTAAACGGGTTCTGATAAATATACGAGAAAACAACGTGGTCAGGACTCGGATGGCGTACGGTTTGCCAATCCCTTGAGCAGCTCGTCTGCGAAAATCGCTTCATCCGTTCCCGGGAACTTCATGATCACTTCCTTGTAGCGGTCACCGGCCTCGCGAATGCGGCCCTGCTGATCCAATACCCGGCCAATTTCAAGCAGCGCGCGCGCACTCCAAACCGGGAAGGCATAATTCACATCAACCAGGACCAACTCCCGGACCGCCTGATCAGGCTCGCCCATTTTGACCAAACACTGCCCGATCTGGAACTGGCTTCGGGCAGACAGCTCATCCCGCTTGCCGCCCCTTAGCACCATACGGTAGTTGGCGATTGCCTGTTCATGCTTTGAGAGGTTTTCCTGTGCCCATCCAAGCCACATCTGACAACGTCGCACAAACTCTGAGTCCCCGTATTCCTCCAGGAACAAGGCAAACACCGTCTCGGCAGGCTGCCATTGGCTTAGATAACAATGGGTCTCGCCTTGCCGCAGCATTGCCTGCTGTTTCAAACGCGCCTCGGTTGCGGACTTCACCGCACGCTCAAAATGAGGCAACGCATCCTTGTATTCCTTACGGGACAATCGCACCTCGCCCGCCTGATACGACGAGATGGCGGTGAAGGTCGTTTCAGGAAAATCACGCAGCAGCATCTCGAAGGTCTCTGCAGCCGCCACATCCTGACCACGCCCCAAAAGGCACCAGGCCATGCGATGAATGATTTTCTCCCTTAAGTCCACATCGAGGGGACCCGCCAACAGCACATCCAAACGCGCGATGGACGCATCGAATAATCCTTCATCATACTCGATTTCAGCGAGTTCAAACTGCGCACGACGCGCCAGCTCGTGATCCGGATACTGCTTTAGCATATCCTCATAGCGCGCCTTTGCGGCCTCACGCCTTTGCAACCCCTGATGACACCAGGCCAATTCGTAGAGCGAACGGGCCGCCAAATCCTTGTCCTGACTGCGGTTCAGGATATTCTGGTAAACGGGAATCGCCTCCGAAAAACGTTCCATCAACACCAACGTCCTCCCGAAATAGAAAGAGGCCTGATCGAAACGCTTGTCGTTCGGATAGTAGTCCATGAAATGCTTGAACGCGATTTGCGCATTCGAAGTCTGCCCCAGGTCCAGATAGAGCAGCGCCTTCTTATACTGGGAATCCGCCGCCAGATCATGGTCCGGAAAATCGCGTGAGACCTTTTCGAAATGGGCAATCGCATTCAGCGAATCCTTGGCATTGAGCGCAATCCACCCTAGATAATACTCGGACTGCGCGAAAAACGGGGACTGGGCATGCTCGCTGCTCACCCGCTCAAAATACGCTTTTGAGCCTTCGTAGTCTCCCGAGTTATAGACGATCCGGCCCAGTTCAGCCAATGCCTGCGCAATGTGCGGACTGGTCGAATTGTCACGAACAAGCACCTCGAGAACCATGCGGGCCGTCGGGAGGTCACGCTTCGATTCATAGGCTTGCGCCAGTTTAATCTGGGCGATGTCCGCATTCGTCCGCAAGCTGTTCTGCTTAATGAATCGCTCGAGGGATTCAATCGCGCTATCCCAACGTTCCAGATTGAAATACGTCAATCCCTCTATGTAATCAATCTGCTCAAAAAAGTCTCCTTTGATGGTCCCTTCGCTCCTGAGCTTCCCGATCTCCGCAAGCGCATCAGGCCAACGCTTCTGAGCCACCATGATCTGAATGATGCGGTAGCGAGCCTCGTCCGTATAGCGGGTGCGATTCTCCCAGGGAATAAACTGCTGATATGCCCGGATCGCCTCGTCATACCGATCTAGAAAAAACACGTTCTCGGCACGCATAAAGGCAACATCCCGATAGGCCGGATCGCCCGAATACTCACGGATAAACTCATCGCACACCTTCAAGCTTTCCTCGTGCTTCGAACTCTTCATCAGGCAATACGCCCGGAGCCGCAAAGCCTGGGAGGTCAGGCTGTTTTTCTCAAACTCGTTCACCACCCGCTCAAAAATTTGAATAGCCTCCTCATACTGCTCGACACCCATCAGCGAAACCCCGTATTCGAATACAAAATGAACCGCATTCGGGTCCGACGCGAATTTCCTCAGAGCGGGCCTGAGCACATCCAGAGCCTGCTTGTAGTTGGACTGCTGCAGAAAAGTCTTCGCAAGCCACAGTGTCGCTTCGGATGCCACCGGCCCGACGTTTGTGAGTTCACCAAACACCGACTGCGCCTTCGCAAAATCATCCCGCTCGAGATGGGATCGGCCCAGGTAAATCCCGGATTCGTTGAAATACTCGCTTTCGGGATACAGCAGACGCAGATCCTCAAAATCCGCCGCAGCCCGGTCATACTGCTTCTGGCTGAAGCGGATAAACGCCAACCGGAACAACGCATTGGATGCGAAATCGCCCTTGATCTCACGCGCCACTATCTCATGGTTGCGGGCAGCCACATCCAGTTGCCCCGTTTCCCGCTGACACTCGGCCAACAGAAACACCGCATGCTCATAGAATGGCGTGTTCTTGTGATACAGCTTGATGTTCTCAAGAACCTCGGTAGCAGCCGGATACTGCTGAAGCTCATAATGCCCGAAGGCCTGCTGGAACAACACCCTTGGTAGATACTGGCCCTTCGGAACAATCTTCACAAACTCCTGAGAATAGTCGATCACCCCCTGCCATTTCCGCTGTTGGAACAACGCTTCCACAAGTCCAACAAGGCTGATCTCGAGCGGATCCGCATCCTGCACCGCGGTCGCGGACAACTCCGGAGCTTCCTGATAGTCCCCACCCATCCCCGGGAGATCCAAAAACAAGCGTTCCTTTCCCCGGTTCACGCTCCAAAGAAAGGCTTCCTCTGCCTGTGCCGGCTTCCCGAGCATCAACAGACACTGACCCCAAAGATTGTATACCTGCTCCTTCCGCGGCGCATCCCGCTCCCGCGCCAATGCCCCAAAAAGCGGCTCCGCTTCCTGAAACCGCTTCATCTCATACAACGACAACGCGAGACCAAAACGGGCATGCAGGTGCTTTTCGTGTTTCGGATACTTCGCGATAAAGGCTTTGTATTCGTCAACCGCCAACTGATACAGGTTCTTGTTGTACAGGGCATTCGCAGCATAGTAGCTTTCCATTGCCGGATCGTTCGACTGCGCACCAAGCGGTGCAGCCATACTTACTATCCATGCGGTAAAAAGAACGAGGAAGAAAGGCCTGGATGATGTCATGGTCTTCAGAATGCACAATACGTTTCAGTCAACCGGGTTCGACCCTGTCCGCAGGCATGGAGGCCCGCGTTGACCAACCGAATAAGGATACCGTGACGATTCATTCGCACGCGACACCCCCAAGTCAAGTGATATCACGCCTCACGGCATACTCCGTCAGCAATTTAGGATATCCCGAGATAAAATTGGTTCAATCCGGACGGAAAACAATAGTCAAGCATACCCTTTACAATAATCCGCCAGCTTTTCAGAGGCCCGAAAGCGGTGACTGATCCTGTTTTTGACTTCATCCCGCATTTCTCCCCAAGTCTCGCTGAATCCCTCCGGAACAAACAACGGATCGTATCCAAACCCACCATCTCCCTTTTCTTCAGTCGTCAGGATGCCCTCACAGTTGCCCTCGAAATACACAGGCTGTGAACCTGGAACCAATAGACACAACACACAGATGAATCGGGCCCGTCGCCGTTCCCCGATCGCTCCCGTCATACGTTCCAGCAACAACACACGGTTGTCGGCATCCTCCGCATCCGGACCGGCGTAACGGGCAGAATGCACCCCGGGCTCACCACCCAGATACGGCACTTCCAATCCACTGTCATCCGAAAGAACAGCAATCGATTGCCCCATGGAGGCCAGCTTCTCAGACAAAGCGAGCGCCTTGATCAGTGCGTTCGCACGGAAATGCCCACCATCTTCCTCGCAATACGGCATACCACCGACTCCGCTGGCAGGGATCACTTTGGCGTCAACACCGAGCGAGTGCAGGATCTCTTCCAGTTCCTTGACCTTTCCGGCATTGGAACTCGCCAACACGATCCGATCGAAAACTCCGGCTCCGGACGGAGCCCCACTTTGCGCGCAGGATCCTTCACTCATGTCCGGATCGATCCGTTGGCCCAGCTGTTGTAGACACGCTGAGTGAAACGCATATACTTCAAGCCATCGTCAAAACTGGTCAGTTTCACCGGAGTCCCGTTGCGAATACTGTCCACAAAGTCCTCTTCCACCTTCCAGCCCCTACGGGTCTGTCTGGGCACATCTATCGGCATCTCATAGTCGCGACCCAAACGGGCAAAAAAGATGTAGAATTCCAGGAAATCGATCCTGAGGCTTCCGTCCGTACCATGGATCCGGATCTCGGATACCGGAAGCCCCGCGTCAACCCCGCTCATGTTCATCGTCAAACGCGTTCCCTGTTCAAAACGGCCCACCACACTCACCGAGTCGGGAATCCGCACCTCCTTGAACTTCTGCGTGATTTTGTCCTGCCGATACTGCGTGTAGACTTCCGCATCCGCGATAATCCACTCCATTTCGTGGGGAAACCAACGTTGAATCATTTCGTAGTAAATCCCGAGTTGAAGCACGTTGCAGCCGCTTAAATCCATATCCTGGCGCCATGTCATGGGACTATCTCCGTCCATGTTGACCCGCGAATTCACAGTCACCGCAATCTCCCGCACCTCGCCAAGCTCCTGCTTTTCGAGTGTATTCGCAATCACAGTGTCAAAATCGAGCGACATCGGAGCTGGCACCAATTGGCAAACCAGCTCAGGATGCTGCTTTGCCTCGCTGACCATCTCCTGCGCATCCGTCAGGTTCATCCCCATTCTCGCTTCGCAGAGCACATGTTTGCCGGCCTGTAATGCGGCCACGGTAGCTTCGCAGTGCAGCATAGGCCAAGTCCCGATGCACACCGCATCAATCTTGGGATCTTCGACCACCTCCCGCCAGTTATCCACCACCCGGGGAATACCAAAATCCTCAGCTACAGCACGGGAACTCGCAGCCCGCCGGTTGCAAACCGCCGCGCACTCCACGCCGGGTATCGCCTTGAAACCAGGCAAATGCTTGGCCCGCGTATTGGTTCCCGCACCAATGAATCCGACCCGAATCTTCTTTTCCATATGACTCCTTGGCGAAAAACCTAAAGGCATTTTTCCAAACAGCCAACTCTTTTATGGATCATCCCGACAATCCGACCATGCGGAGCATCCTTTCCGGAAGCCAATCCAATGGATTAACGCTTGGCCCGCATCGCGATATCGGCCTCACGCATTTCGGTGCGCTCTTTCAGTGTCTCTCTCTTGTCATGGAGCTTTTTACCAGTGCACACCCCGATCTCCACCTTCACCAAGCCATGCTTCAGATACATCCGGGTCGGGATGATCGTTCGCCCACCGGCCTCCACCGCTCCCAGAATCCGGCGGATTTCCGCCTTATTCAGAAGCAGTTTGCGGGGCCTCACCGGATTGTGATTCGCCCATGTCCCAAAAGCATACTCGCTGATATGAGCATGATACAGGACCACCTCGCCCTTCTCAACCCGGGCGAAGGCCTCGTTGATCTGCGCCTTACCCATGCGAACCGACTTAACCTCAGTCCCGGTCAGCACAATACCCGCTTCATATCGCTCGTGGATGATATACTGATGCGACGCCTTGGCATTTCGGATCTCGGAAAACCGATCTTCCTTGCGCTTCGCTGCCATCCGAAATCCCCCAGAGGAAGAAACCTGTTCCTACAAAACCCTGCTCTATTCCCCAGCAGGCAACTCAACGCTTGTCGTCGAAATTGTAGAGCTGATAGGTAATCTTGCCCTCGATAATCTCGCGCAAGGCGACATCTTCAGGGTTCAGCTTTTCCAAAGACTCGACCAGCGCCGGGCTTCCATGCTTCAACTGTTTAACACGGCGCGAAACAACGTTGATCAGGATGTTAGGATCACTGATCACCTTCTGAGCTTCCTTTAGGTATTCGTCTTTCAAATTGCGGAAAAATTGAGGATAATGCTTTTCAGATCAACGCACGCTCTTTGCGAACCGTCTTTCTGAAGTGAAACAAAATAAGATACGCGCCGGAATTCAGGATTCAACAAAAAAATGACTGCCATGATTGCCATCGGATGGACTACCCTTGCCAACGAAATAGACGCACTGAAACTTGCCCACGCCTTGATTGAAAAACGATTGGTGATCTGCGCACAAATCGCAGGACCCATTCAGAGCATTTACAGTTGGAAGGACAGCATCGAACGGAGCACCGAATACCGTCTCACGCTGAAGTTCATGGTGGATCGACTGCAATCCCTTGAGAGCGAGCTGCACTCAATGCATCCATACGGGATTCCCCAATGGATATGGTGTATGGCAGGAGGGGTTTCAGATTCCTACCTCGAATGGGCTCATAGCGTCTCCTGATCAACCAAAGCTCCGCGTCAACGATCCAATCAGCATTGGCCCCGTGGTCTACCCGGCAGTTTTCAGGCTCATACTCTATCTTAGTGTGCAGGCAACAGCTTCCCCGATTTCAGTGACATCTCCGAGTCCCAACGCTCCGCCACAACCGAACACCGACAGAGAAAGCCCAGACGCTCCATGCTACCTCACCCGGGCGCCAATACCGCTTCACTTCTCCTTTCCCAGCCGGAAGAAGAAATCACAACCCACTCTGAGAGAAATCAAAGGCTATTGCCTATCTTGGGGCAGCCCCACTGCATGCCCTGAGTCCGAAATCCTCGCCCACCACCATTATCATTATCACAGAATGAAATGACATATGGACTGACTGTTCTAACACCTCCGCCCATTCGATCATTCAATCACGCCAGAGGGGA
>JAFGAQ010000238.1 GCA_016933595.1 Opitutales bacterium
GGATTTGATGTGTGCTTCATCCACCCGAAAGGAAATGAAGAGTTTCCAATCTGCTCGGAAGGCGTCTTGGTGGAGCTTGTCCAGGCGTCGGCAGAAGTGATTCAGGCTAAGAGCTGATCACTGGCCTCCCGGAGCATTCCGTTTTTCGCCCCGTCTCGCCGATTCAAACGGACAGACGGGGCTTTTTTTCGAACCCCATCCAGCTCATGAGAATCCGGCAACGCCCAAGACGTTTACGCAAAGATGCATCCATCCGCGCACTGGTTCGGGAAAACCATGTGGATGCTTCCGATCTCATTCAGCCCCTCTTCGTCATCGACGGGACCGGTAAGACTGAAGCGATTGACTCCATGCCGGGTGTTGAACGGCTCACCATCGACAAGATCTGTGAAAAAGGCCAAAACCTTCTCGAGCTTGGCATCCGGGCAGTTGCGCTGTTTCCTTGCGTCGAATCATCCTTGAAAGACGCTGAGGGGTCCGAATCCCTCAACCCGCAGAACCTGGTAATCCGCAGCATCCGCGCACTCAAATCCTGTTGTCCGGAGCTGTCGGTGATAGCAGATGTCGCCCTCGATCCTTACACCACCCATGGGCACGACGGCATTCTCAACCCCGAGGGAACCCGCGTAATGAACGACCGCACGGTCGAAACACTGGCCGTCATGGCACGCATCCTCGCGGAGGCTGGTGTGGACTGGGTTGCCCCTTCGGACATGATGGATGGTCGGATTGGTGCCATCCGCGATGGTCTCGACGATGCAGGACTGGTCAACACCTCGATTCTTTCCTATGCGGTCAAATACGCTTCCGCCTACTACGGACCGTTCCGTGATGCGGTCGGAAGCGCCCGGAGCGCCGGAACCCGCCTGCTCGACAAATCCACCTACCAAATGGACCCGGCCAACCGGCGCGAGGCCATTCGGGAATCCATCCTCGACGTCGAACAAGGAGCCGATGCCCTTATGGTAAAACCCGCGGGACCCTACCTTGACATCATCCGGGAAGTGCGGAACGCCACACATCTACCTCTGGCCGCTTATCAAGTATCCGGAGAATACGCCCAGATCCATGCGGCTGCCAAAATGGGTTGGCTCGACCTCATCAAAACACGCGACGAAAGCCTTCTGGCAATCAAGCGGGCAGGAGCCGACATGATCCTAACTTACTTCGCAGAATCCTACGCATCCGGACTTTCCCAAACCGGCTGATCCGGAACCCGTAAAAACCCATTCCTTTCGTTCAAGCCACAAACAGCTCCATCAGCTGAAGCGCTTCCAGAGCGAAGGAAAGAATAAAACCAGCACAGCGTAAAGCTCGAGTCGACCGAGGATCATCAACAATCCCAGGATCAGTTTCGTGGAATCGTGCAGAAATGCATAATTGCACATCGGCCCTACCTGTCCGAAACCGGGTCCTACGTTAAACAGGCATGCCGCTACCGCCGAGAGCCCCGATTCCATATCCAGCAAGGGCTCCATGAAAGTCAGTGCGAAAAGCCCCACGGCAAAAACCCAGGCGTTCAACATCAAAAAACCCATCAGGGCATCTCTGGAACCATCATCCAACACCCGGCCATTGACGCGCAGGGGCCGGACCACATTCGCCCGGAAAGCCCTCTCGATACTCAGCTTTGCCATACGCCAAGCCGTCGCCACCCGGATCACCTTTAGCCCGCCCGCTGTGGAACCTGAACACCCCCCGACAAACATCAACCCGAGCAGAATCCAACGCGTCGGATTCGGCCATTGCGCGAAATCCGCAGTCGCATAACCCGTGGTGGTCATGATCGAAATCACCTGAAACCCGGCATCCCTCATAACCTGGCGCATATGCTGCCCATGGGATTCCACTCCGTTGATCAGGCCAATCACCAACCAGGCCGCGATAAACAAAGCGGTGTAAACCAATGGCTCATATCCCGAACTCCAGGCCGCCCGTCCCGTACGAAACCATTTGATCGCAAAAAGAAAGCTGAACCCTCCCAGGAACATGAAAAGGATCATCAGCCACTCCAATGGCTCATTGCCATATCCCATCACTCCGGCATTCAGGGTGCTGAATCCACCCGTGGAAACAGTGGTCAGCATGTGGCAAACCGCATCAAACCAGGGTATTCCCGCTATCCGGTAGGAAATGAGGCACACCAGCGACAGCCCAAGGTAGAACCACATGATCCGCTTTGCGCCCTCTTGCATGGTGCTGTCGTCAATATCACGGGATTGCCCGGATGACTCATTGCTGATCAGCAGCTTGGCTCCCGCCCCGAGATTTGAAAGCATCGCAACGAACAACACGACAATTCCCAGGCCCCCAATCCATTGGCTGAGGCAACGCCAGAACAAAAGGCTTCTGGACATTCCCTCCACATCCCCAAACACCGTTGCTCCCGTCGTGGTCAAGCCAGACGCCGACTCAAACCACGCATCCGCCCAGGAACACTCTTTCATGATGATCCCATAGGGAAGCGCCCCCAGCACACTGGCAAGAATCCAGCCCAACCCGATGACACTCAAGGCCTCCTTGCGGAACAGCTTCGGCTGGGCGTTACGGCCGATCCAACGGAAAAC
>JAFGAQ010000239.1 GCA_016933595.1 Opitutales bacterium
CGTTCCTCCGATAAAAAGAGCTTTCATGGTCGAAACCCTACTCACCGGCCGACATTCTGCAAGCCGCCCCATCATGCACCAGTTGCCTCCCATGCCAAACACGATTCCAAAAACGCTTCGGCTACGGATGCCTCCGGCGAGGTACGGTATCGACATCCGGGCTGGAATGCCCTAAGGTTCCGGTTTGTCAGGCCGCCCATTCATTCATACTTCCAGCATTCCATGATCCATCCAGATAGCATGACAACAGTGTTCAACCGCATCGCCGCACTTTCGCCATGTGTGACTCCGGGAAACACCCATGCCAACGTCCGGGCCATTCTGGATGCGGCAGCCACGCAACCCGATGCGGATATCTACCTGACCCCGGAAATGAGCGTCTGCGGATACACCTGTCAGGACCTCTTTCTTCAGGAGCATCTCATCGAACAATGCCTTGTCGCGCTCGACGGGCTGATGACAGGTTTTCGCCGATCCGCCGTCCTGATCGTGGGCATGCCGGTCCGGGTAGGGTCCAAGGTATGCAACTGCGCATGCGTGATCCAAGGGAGCCCGCATGGTGATGCGCAGGTGCTTGGAGTGATTCCCAAGACCTGGATACCCAACTACAGCGAATTCTACGAAATGCGTTGGTTCGCAAGTGCCTTGGATTGCAACGAGACGGAAGTCGATTTGGGACACAGCTTCGGTACTGTTCCCTTTGGCACAGACCTGATCTTCCGGTGGAAAGCGACCGGCTTGGCTTTTGGGGTGGAGATTTGCGAGGATCTCTGGGCCGTTACTCCTCCCTCCAACCGTTTGGCATTGGCAGGTGCCCACCTGATCTGCAATCTATCGGCATCCAATGAGCTGGTCGGGAAAGCGGACTACCGCCGCGAACTCGTCAAAACCCAATCCGGACGCCTGATCTGCGCGTATGCTTACACGAGCGCAGCAACCGGAGAATCCGTGTCGGACACCGTATTTTCGGGTCATTGCCTGATCGCGGATAACAACCGTATCCTGGTGGAGAACCAACGCCTCCAGAATCAATCATCGATTGCAGCCGACATTTGCGTGACCGAAATCGAAGGGGAACGCAACCGGAACTCAACGTTCCGCAAACAATCCGTTCAGCCATGCCGCACCATCCTCTGCTCATTGGGTCGAAATCGTCATGAAGGGCTCCTCAAACCGTGCCCGGCCACTCCCTTCATTCCCGCAGAGGAGTCGCGCAAAGAGGCTGTTTGTGAGGAGATCGTCAGTATCCAGACAGCCGCGCTCGGTCGCAGGCTCGCTCATCTCGGGTATCCCCCTTTGGTGATCGGAGTATCCGGAGGTCTGGACTCAACGCTGGCGCTGATGATCGCCCACATAACCTTCAGGCAGAACCAACTATCGCCCGACCGGATCATCGCGATGACGCTTCCGGGGATGGGAACCTCCGACCACACCCGCTCCAACGCCCAAGCCCTGATGAGTGGATTGGGCGTCACGTCTGAGACCCTTTCCATTGTATCAATGGCTGAAGCCGAGCTGCACACATTGGGGCATACCGCCCATGATGTGACCTTCGAGAATGTGCAGGCACGCGCGCGCACCGCCCTGCTATTCAACCGCGCCAACCAGGTTAAGGGTCTGGTGCTCGGAACCGGGGATCTCTCTGAACTGGCACTGGGATGGATGACCTACTGCGGCGACTCGGAATCCCACTATCACATCAACGCCGGCATTCCGAAGACCCTTATCCGCGTGCTTGTGGAATGGCTGGGCCGCCAGCCCATGTTCGAGACAGTCCGCACATCGATCGAGTCCATCCTCAACACGCCAATCAGTCCGGAGCTGCTTCCGCTCGGTGCCGACGGCAAGATTGTCCAACAAACCGAAGATTCGATCGGGCCTTATATTCTCCACGACTTTTTCCTGTATTGGGCGATCCGCAAACAAATGCCCCCCCGCTATGTCCTGCATTTTGCAAGGCATGCCTTTCCCGACACCGGACTTCCCGTGATCCGGAAATGGTTGAAGGTGTTTTACGGACGCTTTGCCAGCCAGCAGTTCAAAAGAAACAGCATGCCCGATGGACTGAAAGTGGGAACCATGTCACTCTCACCCCGCTCCGATCTGAGGATGCCATCCGAGGCTTCGATTCAGACTTGGATTGAGGAGGTTGACGCATTCGAAGCATAGACGCCACAAAGAACCTTCGCGCGGCCGCGCATGAAAGGATCCGCACTTTTTTCGTCTGGAATCCCTTCAAACTGATGACGGAAGCTTGAGCCGCATCCAATTCCCAGCATATTGATTACATCATGGCACTTGATCCAGATTTTGTCCGGAAGATACAGGAGCGCAAAGCCGCACGCGAGGCACTCGAACAGAAATACGGAAGCTCAACCCCTTCCAAACGGGCTGCATCCGCCTCCGGAAAACCCTCATCCAGCCCGAAAAGCCCTCGTAAGAAGTCTGGTCCCGTATACCGCTCAGTATCCATGCTGAGCGGAGAATCCGTTATCATCGACGGGGAAGATGCCCGGAAAAGGGCCGAGAAAGCCCAATACAAAGGCTGAAGGGGCATCCATCTTGAATGACTGCCACCCCGATCAAACCTCCGATCCGAAAGAGAAATTCACGCGTTCGATGCCCGACTTCGAACACGCATCCATGACCCGAACCACCCATTCGTGGGGAACATCTCCTGCAGGCACAAGGGTCACCGCCGCCTCGGTTTGATTGGCATCACTGGTCTCGCGGAACCGGGTCAGCATTCCGACGAGCGGGAACAGACCATCCGATGAATCCGCTTTTCCGAGCGGATAGGCATTCACCACGACCTGTCCGTCCGACTGGATCTCGATCCACTGTTCGTCCGGCATCTCAATCGGCTCGGATTGCTCCACCACACCAGGCAGCTGAAAGGACAGATCGGCCTCCTGCTTTCTGAGGCTTGAGGTCATAATAAAGTAGATCAGGAGCAGAAAGACGCAATCGATCATGGGAGCGATCGCAATCTCAGCTTGAGGAGATTCCCGTCGGATGCGCGCCATAGCCGTCCTTTCTATGCACCTTTTTCGAAAGTGGCGTAGACCACTTCCGAAACCCCGGCATCCGCCAGTGTCCGCAGGGTTTTGCGGATCTCCCGATAGGGCGTGCTCTTATCCGCCCGCACCACCATCCGCAGGTCAGGTTTATGGCCCATCAACACCTTGACCGATCGGACCAATTCATTGGCATCAACCGGACGCTCTCCGAGATACAGGATGCCCTTACTGTCGACCGAAACGATCCCACGATCGCTCAAATCCTCGGGCACCTTGCTCTGCTCAGATTCGGCCAACTCCAGTTTCTTCGCCCGATCAGCGTCCGCCAAAGTACTCACGCACATGAAGAACACCAGAAGGAGAAAAACCATATCAATCATCGGGGCCATCTGGAAGCCCTCGGGCGGTGGTTGTCTCCTGCGGATGCGAGCCATATGACAAAAGTATGGGAGTTGACTCGACCGGCAGCGGCATTCTGCCGGTTACCAAAGGTCTCAGGCGTTGAAACCCTTGATCTTGAACAGGCTGGTTACACTGGTGTTGTAGTGAATTCTCTTGATGGCCTCGGCAAGCATGGGAGCAATGCTCACCACACGGATCGGCAGATCCCGCGGATCGAGCGCAATAGTGTCGGTGGTGATCAGTTCCTTGATTTGGCTTTTCGCAAGACGCTTGAAACCGATCTCATTGACTGCACCATGACTGACGGCGGCACGCACTGACTTTGCTCCATTTGCCAGTAGCATCTCCGAAGCCGCGATGATCGTACCGGCAGTCTCGGTCATGTCGTCGACCAGGAGCACATCGTAGTCCTGGACATCACCAACCAGATTGAGCGACTCCACCGTGGTGGCACTCACCCGCCGTTTGGCGATCAAAGCAATCGGGCATCCAAACAGGTCGGCATAAATCGAAGCCAACTTCATCCCGCCAACGTCCGGAGAACACACGCACAGCTTTTCGGGCTTGGTCTTCTGCAGGTACTCATAAATCACTGGAGAGGCGAAAAGCACATCCACGGGAATGTCGAAGAATCCCTGGATCTGCTGGGCATGCAAGTCAACCGTCAACACACGGTTCGCGCCCGCGGCCACCAGAAGATTGGCAACCAGCTTTGCGGTGATCGGCACCCGCGATTTGTCCTTCCGGTCCTGCCGGGCGTAGCCATAAAATGGCAGGACAGCCGTGATGCGTGCGGCCGAAGCACGACGGGCCGCATCGATCATGATCAGCAACTCCATAAGATGGTGATTCGCCGGAGTGCTGGTCGATTGAATGATGAATACATCCGCGCCCCGGATATTCTCCTGAATCTGCACGAAGGTTTCCCCATCCGGGAAACTGTTCACAAATGCCTTGCCCAACGGTATACCGATCTCCTTGCAGATTTTCTCCGCAAGGGGTTCGTTCGATGAACCCGCGAAAATTTTCAGTTCTTGATCACTCATTCCTGTCCCTTATTCCGAATCTCTTGTTCAAGTTGGTTAACGCGTTTGAATAGCTCCGGCAAGCGCTTTTGCAAAGATGCAACACGAAGTGCCACATTCAATTCCATGGCCGGAATCCCGAAATACTTACCACCCTCTTCATCAATGTTCGAAATCACGCCGGTTTTACCCCCAATCTGCGATTTTGGAGCGACCCGTATGTGGTCGCCAACCCCGACCTGACCTCCCATAACCACATAGTCCCCGAGGCAAACACTACCGCTGATCCCGACTTGTCCACAAAGGATGCAAGCCTTTCCGATCTTCACGTTATGCCCGATATGCACCAAATTATCGATCTTGGTTCCTCGGCCGATCAAGGACTCACCAACGCGGGCACGATCAATCGCACAGTTTGCGCCCATTTCCACACAATCTTCAACGCGCACCCTCCCGATCTGAGGAATCGCAACATGTGAATCTGTGGCGGCATCAAAGCGATAACCAAAACCGGGAGTGCCAATAACCACACCCGGTCCGATAATACAGTTTTTCCCGATTTCCGTGTAAGCACCCAGCACGGCATTCGGCCCAACCCTCGTGCCTTTCCCAATCGACACATGGGCACCCACATAGGCATGGGCATCCAAAACAACCCCGTCTCCAATCGACGCACCCGCCTCAATCACCACAAATGGGCCAACCGTTGCCGCAGGAGAAACATAAGCTCCCGCAGCGATGACTGTGGAAGCATGGATCCCCGGATCCGGCATCGGCCAGAGCATCCGTTCCACCCTCAGGCACACCTCGATCATGGCCTTCATCGGATCCGCCACCCGGATCAGAGAGTTTCCCGATGCAATTGGAACCTCCCAATCCGATCCAACGACCAGGCAGACCCCCGTATTGCCCGCAATTTCGCTCACGTATTTGCGATCCCCGATGAAACACAGGTCACCCGGCTGCAAATGATCCGGGGACGCAATGTCGCGAATCGCAACCGCAGTTCCCTCGACCCGGCTACCGGGCATCCAGGACGCCACCATTTCCACTGAAAGACCGAGTTCCATCATGATCCAGCACTATCCACACAATGCCTCAAAACGCCAGAACATTTGAGACTCGAAAAACAAAAAGCCCCGCATTTCAGCGGGGCCGGAAAAACATCTATATGGTCTCCTTCCGGAGACTTCCGATGGAATCAGTTTGCTGCGGGAGCACTCGTGTTGAGCGCTTCGAGCACGTCATTGGTGATATCGAAAGAGCTGTCCGCATAGAGCACCACACTACCTTCAACATTCAAAGCCAAGGTTGCGCCCTTGTCTTTGCATACCTTCTTGATGGCGTCTTTTACCTCGTCAAGGTGAAGGCTGATGATGTTGTTGCGGCGCTCACCGAGGGTGCGCTCCGTGCGTTGACGCAGCTGATTGAACTCTGCTTCCTTGGCGCGGAAAGACTCAATTTCGCCTTCGATCTTCTTCTTGATCTCATCCACTTTGGCGGTATTCAAAGCCGGGTTCTCGGACTCTTCCTGAAGCTTGTTGATAGCTTCCGCAGCCGTACGGAGCTTCTCACCTTCAGCTTCGAGCTCCTCCCGTGCGGTAGTGACAGAAGACTCAAACTTCACTTGAGCATCCTGAAGACGGGTATATCCGGCCAGTGCTTTGTTGACATCGACAGTTACCAGATTGGGGGCTTTCTGTGCATTGAGGGAGAAAGCCAATCCGCAAATGGCCAGACTGAGTAGGACTTTTTTCATAGGGTTTGTAATGATCAGTGTGATATATGTTTTCAGAAACGAGTACCAAAAGAGAAATGGAATTGACCGCCTTTGTCGTTAACCGCGTCAGAGGTGATCGGAATCCCGTAATCCAAACGCATCGGGGCGCCCATGACAAGCATCCGGATCCCGAAACCGAAGTTGTCATTGTAATTGGCGGGATTGAAATCGAAGTCTTCGGGGTTGAGGAAGCCCCAATCATAGAAGGTCACGAACTGGAACTGCTCCGACAACTGGAATTGATATTCCAAGGAAAGGAAACCGTAAGTATTACCCCCGGTCGTCACACCGTTGGAGGTTTTGGGACCGACTTCACGGTATTCAAAACCGCGGAGGTCCTCGGGTCCCCCAAGGTAGTAGCGATCCGATGCGTAGACGTAGCGGGCATCCTCAAGTGGCATCACGGTGCCAACGCGGCCGAGAATCGCCAAGGATTGGTTTAAAGTACTGAAGGTCGGAATGAACTGGGCCATTCTGAGTTCCGAATTCCATGCATCCACATCGCCACCGAATACCGTCCCCGACACCTGATTCATCCAGGAAACACGGCTTCCCCTGGAGGTGAACACCATGCGGTTGCGAGTGTCCCGCAAGAGCGTGAAACTGAACCGCGATGCATCCCGATCACCAAACATATTCCGTCCATAGGCTTCGGTCAGGGATGAAGAAACATTGCTGTATTGGATATTCTCCCAACGATAGGCATAAATGCCTTCCACCAGCTCAAACAAACGTTGACGCAATGAGACACTGAAACCCGTGCGTTGGATATCATACTCAGAAATCAGATTATCGGTCTCTTCGCGGAACAACTGGACACCCAAAGCAAGGCGCTTTTCAAACAGCCAGGGTTCCTGAAAATCCAGAACCGCTTCATTCCGGCGGGAACCCACCGAAAGCCTCAGGCGGAACTTCTGTCCGTCTCCCTGGAAAAAGCTTCTCCAGTTAAACAAGTCAAAATTCCCCATCGAGATTTCGGTGAAAAAGGAAGCCTGCTCGAGGGAGCTGAACCCGGCCCCAAAAGAGAAATTACCGGTCCGTCCTTCCTTAACCGTGACCCGCAAATTGCGACGCCCGGGGATATTGGTCTCTTCCGGTGTCAGGTTAACAAACTCGAAATACCGGGTATTCTCCAGTCGCAGTTTGCTGTTCTCCATCCGGATCATGTCAAATACTTCGCCGGGAGCCAACGCCATTTCGCGAAGGATCACGATCGTTTTGGTCGTCGTGTTTCCCTGAATGTTGATATTCTCAACGTAGATCTTGTCGGACTCATTAACCCGGAAAAGGATATCAATCTTCCCGGTGCTCATATTCGGAACACGCTCGGCCCTCACGTAGGTATCCAAGTATCCCTGCGATCCGTAATACTTTTGGAGATCGCTCGCAGCTTCATCCACTTTCTCCGGTGAGAACACCGAATCCGGGACCAGCCGAACCAGACGCAACAACTCAAAATCCGTGTAGACCGTATTCCCCTGAACACTCAACCCGCCGAGACTATACTGCTTGCCTTCCGAAACTGGAATGACGATCTGCATCCGGCGCTCTTCGGGATACTCAATGCGCACATCCTCCTCATTGATCACGACATCCAGAAATCCGTTTTCACGGTAATGTGCCAATAGCTTATCGATACTCTCGCGGAACTTGTCTTTCTCAAACTTACCGCCACCGGTTAGCCAAGAGAATATTCCATGGCGTTTGGTATCCATGATACCACGCAGCTTCCGGGATTTGAAAAACTGGTTTCCTTCGAAAACGATATCATCAATCTTGATCTTGGTGCCCTCGTCGACGTGAAAAGTCACCACTCCCATGCCCGACTTTTCATTCCGCTCAACACTGTGGGTGATCTTGATATCCGAGAAACCGCGCTTCAGATAATACTCGATCAGTTTGTCAGCGTTTGACTTGAGGTTGAACTCGTCGATGAACATACCGCGCCGCACATTCACCTCCCGCTCCAACCTGCGGTCGCTGGCTTCCTGATTGCCCTCGAAGCGAATCTGCTCCACCCGATACTTCGGCCGAATCACAAACTCAACACGAACAGCTGGAGTCTCACGACCTTCGATCTTCACGTCAATAAACTCGAACAAACCCGTCCGGTATAGACTGCGGACCGATTCATCGATCTTCGCCTGCTCGTAAACATCACCCGCCTGCACACTGATGTTGCCGCGCACATACTGCTCACTGATGTTCTTGAATCCGTCGAAACGCACCTCGACCGCTTCAATGCTCTGGGTCCGCTCCATATCCTGCCCTTCAAGCAAACCGATCGCAGAGGTGCAAATCAGGCTAAGGCAAAGGATAAAAATTCGGACAAACGGGGCTCTCATGGTGTACAATTGCTTAGGGTGCAACATGTGCAAACAGTCGGATGAGTAAACAAAATTATCAGTTGGCATTCAATTTATCAGACCAGCATTCCTAGATGGTGTTCATTCCGTCTTCTCCACGGAGCGCATTTTCATAACGGGTGTATCGCCGCTGGAACATCAAATCAACAATACCGACCGGACCATTTCTCTGCTTCGCAATGATCAGCTTGATTCGCTCAACATCCGAGGGGAGTACGATCTCGCCATCGTCGTCGTCCCGATCCGATCCCTTTTCGCGCGGGCGCGTCAACATCAGCACAACGTCCGCATCCTGCTCGATGGATCCGGACTCCCGCAAATCCGAAAGCCGGGGATCACGTCGCTCCTTTTCCGATTCACGGTTCAACTGACTCAACACAATCACCGGAACCTTGAGCTCCTTCGCCATGGCTTTCATCTGGCGGGAGATATCCGCAATTTGATTTTCGCGCGATACGCTCCCATCGCCACCGATCAACTGGAGGTAGTCCACCACGATCAGGCTGATGTTGTTCTTCTGGCAAATCCGGCGCGCCTTTGCCCGGAGTTCGGTAATCTTGGTGGACCCACTGTCATCGATCCAAATCGGGGCTTTTTTCAATTCCTCCGCAGCTGTCATCAGAGCGGTTTGCTCCTCCTTGCTGGTGAACCCTTCCCTGACCCTTTTCATATCCACCCGGGCCCGGCAGCAGAGCAGGCGCATCGCCAATTGCTCCGCACCCATTTCAAGACTGAAAATCAGGGACCCCATCTTGCGCCCACCATTTGCCGGCACTCCGCAGGAGATGTTCTCCGCGATGTTCATTGCCAAACTGGTTTTTCCGACTGAGGGCCGGGCCGCCAAAACGATCATTTCCTGTGGATGCAAACCATAGGTCATCCCATCCAGATCCTTGAATCCCGACATAATGCCCTCGGTATTTTCCCGACGCATCATTTTGGACATCAGCAATGACGCCTGATCCACCGCCCCTGCAATGTGAGTGGTGGTGTTGGAAATCATCTGATTCCCAATTGCGAATATCCGCTCCTCAATGTCCCCAAGAAATTCCTGAATCTTGGGAGGGCTCTCACAAATCTCCCGCACAATGGTTTCAGCCGTCCGCTTCAACTGCCGCAAAACATGCTTGTCCCGGACAATATCGATCCAATACCGCGCATGAACCGTCGATTCAATCCGGTTCGTGATCTGACTGAGGTAAACAATCCCACCGGCCGCGTCCAACAGTTGATTCGAGCGGAGGTAGTCCGTCAGAACGATCATGTCGATCGGCTTACCGTCTTCAAAAAGGCGCTGGATCGCATCGAACAGCACTTTGTGCTGCGGGTGGTAAAACACATCACCTTGGATCCCGCGGCTGAAACACTCGGATAAGACATCACCGGTTCCATCGATGAGGCAACTGGCAATCAGCCCTTGCTCCGCATCGATATTGTGAGGATCCTGCAGTGCGGGATCCTCGGGCAAAGGCCGCTGAGCCTCCGCCATGAAGGACCGACCGCCTGCCTTGCCTGTTCTGCCGGGTTCTTTTGGCATTCCAATGTGCGTGATAACGATCAGCGGTAAAAGTGAAAAACCATTTGAGCGCCTTGCGGGAGTCTCAATGAATCCCCTGGCGCCAAATGGTCATTTCATTCCTATCGTCAGCCGGGAGGGATGTCACTCCGCAGCCACGGGCTGATCTTCAGATACCACTTCAAACTCGAAATCAAACGACACATCCGGATGCAGCCGGATCTTGGTGCTGTGCTTACCAAGCGACTTAACCGGTGTATACAAGGATACCTGCTTCTTATCGAGCTCGATGCCTTCCGCTGCGATGCGGGCGAGCAAATCGCCGGCAGTCACGGCTCCAAACATACGGCCTTCTTCACCGGTTTTAACCGTGAACACCAGATTGAGCTTCTCGATGCGCCCCTTCAATTCCTGAGCCTTGTCAAGCTCCTTGGCTTCGCGCATCGAACGGGCCTTCTTCAGGGATTCCACATACTTGCGGTTCGCCTGGGTGATGGGAAGCGCAAGCTTCTGGGGAAGCAAATAGTTGCGGGCATATCCTGCCTTGACTTTAACCTGATCGCCCTCGCCACCGAGATTGTCCACCGGTTTGAGCAAAAGAATTTCTTTCGTTGCCATATTCTATCCTTCTAATTGTTTATCAAATCCACAGCCGGGTTTCGGGATGCAGGATCCGTCAAAACGGAACATCCTCCGCACCATCCTTCATATCATAACTTCCCGCAGAACCACTCCTACGGTCTTCATGGGCCGATCCCCCGCCCTGCCTCGGAGCATATCCCTCGCCAGCATCATCGCCTCGCCCTCCCACAAACTGGAAGTTCTCGACCACCACAACCATCTTGGATCGTTTGTCGCCTTCTTTGGTCGTCCAATTATCCATGCGCAGCCGGCCTTCAATGAGAATCGGCTTCCCTTTATTCATGAACTTGCCAATCACCTCAGCCTGCTTGCCGAATGCGTCGACATCGACAAACGTGACTTCCTCCTGGTTATTCCCATCACTCCCTTTGAAGGTGCGATTGACAGCCAACCCGATCTTGCAGATCGCCAATCCCTGAGGAGTGACACGCAATTCCGGATCGCGGGTAAGGTTACCCATGAGAATGACTTTATTGAAGCTGGCCATGATGAGTGATGGTATAGGGATTGAGGGATAGTGCGGGACCAGACAAAGGCTCGCTCAGAAATGAGCCGGTAGACGCCCGTTTGGTCAGATCTTTTCGATCATGATCCGATCCACCCGGTTGTCGAGGCGGAACTTCTCATGAACCTTTACCGGAACTTCGCTCGGCGCGGTGAAATCATACTGAACGAAAATCCCGGTGTCCTGTTTCGAGTTATGGGAAACACGGGTCAGCGGCCGTGATCCATGGTTCGCAACCTTGGTCACTTCGCCACCCAACTGAGTGAGGACCTGCGTGATTTCTTCATATAGGGAATCCACCGATGCCTCCACGCCACGCGTGTCGAGCAGGAAGGTGGCACGGTACGATGTATTGGTCTTTGCCGCCATAATAATGCTTATGTTCTAGGTATTAAGAATGTTTTTGATTGATCCAGTTCATTGCATGTATCGGACCCTTTTGGATCGTTTTCCCGATACATTCCAAATAGTGAGACATCCTGTCTTCGATCAGCTGGTTCTCCTCATCCGAAAAACGGCTGAGCACGTGATCCGCCAGCTTCTGATCCGGGTGCCGCTTTCCACCCACTCCAATCCGGAGTCGGGCAAAACTTCCACGGATACTGGATGCGATATCCTTTATGCCATTGTGACCAGCATCTCCGGATCCGAAACTCAGTTTTGCATCCGCGAACGGAATCGTGATGTCATCACAGACACAAACGAGAGCCGACGCGGGTAACCCATGGTAAGCCATGAGAGAATGGACACTCTTTCCGGAAAGATTCATCAGGGTATGAGGCTTGAGCAACATGAGATCCACTCCATTCCAATCCGTTCGGGACCACTCACCGCAAAACCGCAGGCTCCGTTTCCACGGCATCCTGTGCTCCACGGCAAACCGGTCCACAACCCGGAATCCGATATTGTGGCGAGTCAAGGCATACTGCGCCCCCGGATTGCCAAGACCGGCAATCAACCAAGTCGTTGGCTTTTCCGCTTCCGGACTCATTGTCAGTTTTTCTCATTCCCTTAAGAGAATCCCAGAAAACACAAGATTGGGCTCCGGATGAAGATCAGGCAGTCGCCGCTTCTCCACCTTCGGCTTCAACCTCTGCTTCCTCCATCTTGGAGGCGCCCACACAAGCCACAACGACTTGATCCGCATCACCCACGTAAGTAACCCCCTCATAGGCGGGCAATTCACGCAGGTGAACCGACTGGCCGACCTGCAGCTCAGTGACATCAATCAGGATTTCATGAGGCAAATGCCTCGGAAGACAACGAACGGTGACCTGGTCGGTCACGATTTCGATCAGACCACCTTGGTTCTTCACACCAAAGGATTCTCCCTTCACGCGAACCACCACATGTGCCGTGATCTCAACACCCTTTGCAACTTCGCGCAGGTCAATGTGGGTCACTTCACGGGAAATCGCATTGCGCTGGACTTCTTGAATCAGGCTACGCACACGCTCACCGGTCTCGGTTTCGATCTCAAACAGTGTGGTTTGTCCGGCAATCTTCTTGGCCAGAAGACGGAAATCCACCTTGTCCACACTCAGTGAGCGGTTCCCGGATGGACCGTAGAGATTGACAGGGATGCGCCCTTGCGCCCTCAATTTCGTGGCGGAACCAGTTCCGACCGTCTCTCTGGATTGTACTTTAATGACTAGGTTTTCCATGTCCGATAGCTTCTGAATATGGCTTGTCTGTGGCGAAAAAGATTCTAGGAAACGGGCTTCATCTTAAAATGCAATCCCTATCTTGCGCGATTCACACCTTTTTCGTCGATGATCCAGGCTTCGCACCACATTCCCGCTCTTTTTGGGGTCCGTTCGGCTCACTCCGGCGTTGAAGCCCGGGAGTCCAAATAGGGTCGCATCGCATAACGGACCCCTCTTGAATAGCCCTCAGGTTTGGTTCCCGCATGCCGTTCCCCGTCAACCAGACGGAATTCATACTCAAAATCGGAATACCCCCCATGACGCAGGATCTGATCAAAAGCCAATATGCCTCCGCGGAAATCCTCCCACTCTTCGCCTGCCGCGCTCATGAACAAACGGGAGGGCAACTCAGTCTTGCCCCGCTGAAACTCTACATCGGTCCGGTAGTCGTTTTCGATTTGGAACAATGCCCTCCGACCCACATTCACCGCCGGACTTATCGAAACATACGCCTGAAACGCTTCAGGATCCTCAAACAGCGTATGCAACACAAAATACCCACCCATCGAGCTTCCGCCCAACACGCGCCAGGATGGATCGGTCCGGAATGTGGAATCCACCAGTGGAATGATCTCTTCCCGGATGACCTTCAGGAAATCCCGCCCACCCCCGGTCGGCATATCCATACCTTCAAGCGTCTCCCAACTCAGGTCCAGCATTCTCTCACGATCCGGGTCCATTGAGGGATCGGAATACCCGATGCCCACCAGAATATACTCCGGAACGCTCTGATCATAGACCATGTTTCCATACATTGTGTGGAGCAAACGCCCATCCCAATACCCGTCGAGCACATACAATACGGGATACCGTTTCTGCGAATCCGCATCACCGTAGGAATATGGAAGCGACACAAACAATTCATAGGGCCGTTGATTCACCTTCGATTTCAGGGGAATCAACTGGGTTCCTTCCATCACCGCCGGTGGATAATCCGCGCCCGCCAACGACATAACTCCAAGGAGACAAACTGTAACAGACAATAGAAGGTTTGTTTTCATGATGATTCAAGGATACAAGATAAACACGTTTTTATCCCGACGAAACCAACGCCAGAGCCAGGACCATCCGTTTTGACAATCCATGACACCTGATATACTCCAGCTCCAATGGAATCCCTTCAAACAAAAACAACTGTCAATCTGGCAAAACGAGCGCGGAACTACAATGTAAGCCCCGGAGAACGGGGGGTTGCAGGCTTCTCGCCGCTGTAGTGGCTCGTGAGCGACGCTC
>JAFGAQ010000240.1 GCA_016933595.1 Opitutales bacterium
CTACAATGAGCTATTCCGGAAGGCCAAGACCATGCAGCCCTCACCCGGGCGCACTGCCATATACCGGGAGCTCAACGAAATCCTGATTGATCAGGTGCCGGTATTGGCCGGATTGACCCGCAATTCGCCTTATGTGTGGCACAACAATGTGGTGTATTATCCATCCCGCAACCCGCATGGAAGCTTGCTCAAGTATGCGATGGTATTCGATCCTGAAACGGAATCGCCCCAACCAGCAGCAGGGGCGGACGTCGGGGAATAAACCTTGAGTCCGATCGGTTCAGAACTATGAAATAGGGCGATCGAAACCACTCCATGGAAACCCTTCAGTTTGCCTTCCGCAAGATCCTGTATGCGATTCCCCTGCTTTTTGGGGTCACGCTGATCAGCTTTCTGCTGATGGTCTATTTCGGGCCTGACCTGACTTACAGCCTTATTGGAAAGAATCCCACATCGGAACAGATTGTTGAGGTGCGGACCCAACTTGGGTATGATCAACCGTTTTTCATCCGCTACGGCATGTTCCTGAAGGAGATTGTGACTTTTGATTTCGGGAACAGTCTATCGACTGGTGAGCGCGTGTCGTCGATCCTCCTGCGGACGGTGCCGGTTTCTTTTGCGGTGGCCCTGCCCGGGTTTGTGATATCCGAGCTGTTGGCGCTCGCATTGGCCCTGATCGCGGCGAACAACCGGGGAGGGTTTGTCGATAAGGGCATCATGGTTTTTGCGGTGGTCGGGATGAGCATCAGTTTTCTGATCGTTGTGATCATCTTTCAGATCGTGTTCTGTTCGGTCTATGGGCTAAATCTTTTTCCGGTGCAGGGGTGGGTGGTATCGAATGTGGCCGACTATATCCATTATGTGGCGGTGCCGACGATGGTCATCGTGTTTGTTGGGCTGGGATACAACACACGGTTTTTTCGGGCAGTCATCGTGGAAGAGCTTAACCGGGACTATGTGCGGACCGCCCGCGCTTATGGCGTAAGCCGCTTCCGCATCCTGTCGGCACACATCCTCAAGAACGCGATGATCCCGATATCCACCCGCGTGATTATCTCCCTACCTTTTGTGGTCATTGCCGGCAATCTCGTGATCGAGCGCTACTTCAACATCCCCGGAGTGGGTTTGATAACATATAACGCAATCACGACCGGTGATCTTCCGATTGTGAAAGCCGTGGTGACATCGACCGCGATCCTGTATGTGATCGCTCTGGTGTTTACCGATATTGTTTACCGGATGATCGACCCTAGAGTCGCCCTCAATTCGTGATCCCTGTGATGAAACCACTCAACCCGAACGGCGCCTGACCCCATGGATACGCAACCACCATCCAGTGAGAACCGTGAGGATCCTTCAGTGCCCGAAGGTGCTGTAACCGAGCCAGTATCGCCCGTGATTCCCACTGCGGAGGCGTCCCTCTACCGCAGCGAATCGCTCTGGACGAAGTCGATCCGCAAGTTTGCCCGTGATCCGATGGGAATTGCGGCTCTGGTAATTGTGAGTGTGTTTTTTGTGATCGCCTGTGGGGTATGGGCGGGATGGATCGGTCAGAACTGGAGCGCGCTGCAGGCGGATGGTTACACCGGAATGAGCCGCGAGCACTGGTTTGGAACCAACATCAACGGACAGGACATTTACGCCCGCACGATTCAAGGCACAAAAACCGCTTTCGAAGTGGGCCTGATTGTTGCCGTTCTTTCGACTGTGATCGGCGGGATCCTGGGTGCGGTGGCCGGTTACTTTGACCGAACGATAGTGGATGAGGTGATCATGTGGCTCTACGGATGTCTGGATGCCATTCCGTTTTACCTGTTTGTGGCTGCGGTCGCTTTTGCATTGAGGGATCAGCCCTATGCAATGCATGTGGCGATGATTGCGACCTTCTGGTCGAGCACATGCAGGATCGTGAGAGGCGAGGTGATCAAGATCAACAGCCTCGAGTATGTTCAAGCCGCTAAAGCATTGGGGGTGGGCTCCATGACGATCATCTTCCGTCATGTGATCCCGAATACGTTTCATATCCTGCTCGTGCAGGGAACCATTGCCTTTGTGAGTGCGATCAAGAGCGAAGTGATACTGACCTATCTCGGACTCGGAGTGAAGCATGGGGTGAGCTGGGGAACCATGCTCTCTGAATCGACCTTCGAAGTGTCGGCCGGCATCTTCAACAATTTCATTGCGGCCTCGAGTTTCCTCTTCCTGTTGGTGATCGCCTTCAACCTTTTTGCGGATGCCTTGCAGGATGCTTTGGATCCGAAGAAAGTGACCGCATCATGAGCGACGTGAATCCCAGTGCAGGGGAGGTGGGGTCCGATCGTTCCGGAACCGGTCCGGTGGTCCGCGTTGAGGATTTGGTTGTCGAATTCTCGACCGAAAAGGGGCGCATCCGGGCGGTGGATGGGATTTCTTTCAGTGTCATGCCGGGTGAGCCGCTCGGCATTGTGGGAGAGTCCGGTTGCGGCAAAACAGTGACCGCGCTGTCGGTTCTAAAATTGATTCCCAGTCCGCCGGGGCGCATTGCGCGTGGTCAGGTTTTTCTGGATGGAAGGGATGTCGTCCCCCTCGGGGAGAGGGAAATGCGGAGGCTCCGTGGCAATGTGGCCTCCATGATCTTTCAGGAGCCGATGACCGCCTTGAATCCGGTGTTCACGATTGGCAGCCAAATGACCGAAATCCTGAGGATCCATCGGCGCATGTCACACCGTGAGGCAAGGGAACACTCCATCGAGATGTTGCACACGGTAAATATCGAATCCCCTGCAAAGCGCTTCACCCAATACCCGCACGAGTTGTCGGGCGGGATGCGCCAGCGGGTCATGATCGCGATGGCGTTGTCCTGCGATCCAAAGCTGTTGCTTGCGGATGAACCCAGTACGGCGCTCGATGTGACGGTGCAGGCCCAGGTCATGGAGGAAATCCGCCGGCTGCAGGAGGAGCGCCGCATGAGCATGATCCTGATCACCCACGACCTTGGGGTAATCGCCGAGACCTGCCGACGGGTGATCGTGATGTATTGTGGCAAGATCGTCGAAGTGTCGGACACCCATGGCTTGTTTGCGCATCCGCGGCATCCTTACACCAGCGGGCTATTGGCTTCGATCCCCAAAGTCCGCGAAAAGAAGATCGAGCGATTGCCGACGATCAAGGGGATGGTTCCCGATCTGTCGGATCTTCCTAAGGGCTGTCGTTTCGCTGATCGATGCCCAAAGGCGACTGCCGAATGCCGCGAAAAGGAGCCTGAGCTTGTCGAAGTCTCTCCCGGGCAGCAGGTTGCCTGTTTCTATCCCGATTGATCCCATTTTCCGATTTCAGATGCCCATGAACGAAACCCTTGTGCAAGTCCGAGATCTCAAGACCTTTTACCCCATTCGGGGCGGGTTTCCCAGGCGGGTGATCGGGCAGTTGAAGGCCGTGAACGGTGTCAGCTTTGAAATCCCGACACACCACACCTTCGGGCTGGTTGGGGAATCCGGTTGCGGAAAATCCACGCTGGGCCGCTCACTGCTGCGGATGCAGCCCATCACATCCGGAGAGGTCTCAATCGCCGGACGCGATATCCGCCGTTTGGCGGCCCGGGAACTCAAGCGGGCCCGCCGGGACATGCAGATCATTTTCCAGGACCCTTACGGATCCCTTGACCCGCGCTTCACGGTGAGGCAGATCATTCGCGAGCCCCTCGACACCCACCGCATCGGGGACAAGCATTTCCGGAATGATGAGGTCTTCCGTTTGTTGGAGGTGGTCGGACTGCGTAAGGGGGTGGCCGATCGCTATCCCCACGAGTTTTCAGGTGGGCAGCGCCAGCGGGTGGGAATTGCTCGTGCGCTTGCGCTGAAGCCCAAGTTCATTGTGGCCGATGAGCCTGTATCGGCGCTGGACGTATCGGTTCAGAGCCAGGTGCTCAACCTGATTTCGGATCTTCAAAAATCCTACGGGATCTCGTTTTTGTTCATTTCGCACGACCTCGCCGTTGTTCAGCACATCAGCCACGAAGTGGGCGTGATGTACTTCGGCAAAATAGTGGAACAGGCCCCGGCTGAGGAGTTGTATGCCCGGCCGCTTCATCCCTACACCCGCTCGCTCCTGAGTGCGGTGCCGAAACCCGACCCCGGTGCGGGCAGTGCCGGGACTATCGTAAAAGGGGATGTGCCCTCACACCTCAACCCGCCCAAGGGCTGTCCGTTCCATCCGAGATGTCCCGTGGCCAAACCCGAATGCGCGGTGCGTGAGCCGGTATTTCAGGCTCCCGCAGGCGAATCACCCACCCACAAGGTCAGTTGCCTGCTGTATGAGTAGGCGATGCTTGCTTGGGGGCGTAGGATCAGGATGATCATGAAGCAGTTGCTGTCCAAATTGTTTGGTCGGAGGCTGTATTTGGTGCGATTCCTGTCTCAATGTGAAGAAGAGTCGCTCAATCTGAATGAGGGAATATGGTGCACCAGAGTTGGTGTGCGGAGCTTCAGGGTCGAAAACCTGCCTTTTGTTACTCGCGGTGTATCGTATAGCGATACGATTTGTGGTTGTTGCTTGGGGGGAGAATGGACAGCCGAAGACGTCATCCGCAGAGGCGGGTATTGGAACATATGGGTCGTTGGAGAAACCGGTATTTGGGAGAAACTCGTTTCCGTTGTTCCTGAGGCACTGGTGGAACGGGCGTCGGACGAGCGTATTTCGATTGCAGGTCCATTGGAGCTGTTCCAAACCGTAATGGATTATCTGCAACGGGGAGGCGTGAGATATGAAATCTCATCGCCGCCTGAATCTTGATGATCGATGATCTGTTGCGTCATTTCCCTGTGTGTCGCCATAAAGTGCTTATGGAAGGATAGACAAGGGTTGCCTTTTTCCATTTTCGATGGAAGAATCCATTTCCGTGTCTGGTCGTGTTTCAATCAAACCCACTCAGTATCCAGTTTCCGGTTTTGTGCGGACGGTTTTTTGCCGGGAATCGGCTCTGGCGATGCTGGTGATTCTCTATCCTTTTTTCTCGAAGGCTGCCCTTGCGCCAAATGGAGAGGTGTATGTCGACGAGCCGTTTTTCGAAGACTTCGACGGGTCCTCTGTAAACCCGCAGGTGTGGCAGATAGCCACATGGGTGGAACATGGTGGAAGAACGGGAACGGACCGATGTTTTGTCCGGGATGGAAACCTCCATATGCAATTCATCAATAGCAGCACTGAAGGATTCCTCAGCTCTGCGATCCAGACTCGCAACGAATTCTTCTACGGAACGTGGGAATTCAGGGCCAAACCTTCTGATGTGTCCGGTATTTTGAATTCGTTCTATACTATTGATTGGAACAATACGGCGGATGCGTCATCGTCGAGCAACGGAACAAAAGAAGAGATCGACATCGAGTTCCTTACGAAATCATTCATCGGCGATACCGGGCAGATTCATTTCGCCTTGCATGCTTCCGGGAAAACCAGTTGGGACACCCGGCCTGATATCGACCTTGGTTTCAATCCATCATCCGGGTTTCATGTTTATGGGTTCCGGATCACCCCAACGTTTATCGAGTGGACAGTCGACGGAGTCGTAATGCATCGATACCTTTACGAGGGGAACCCGATTGCGATCACATCGCCCTATCAGTTGAAGCTGAATGTTTGGTCAGCGGTTCAATGGGTGGGAGGCCCCCCAACACCCGATGTGGTGGCTGACTACCAGATCGATTGGATTCGGTTCACTCCCTATCGACCAAACCAAGCCCCAACGCTTGATTCGATTGGACACCATTCCACATCCGCTGGGTCTGCCTTAGAGATTTCGGTATCGGGATCGGATCCGGACAACAACGCGTTGACCTATTCTGCCTCCGGCAACGAGTAGGACCGCATACACGCGACATTCGGCCCGTGTTTTTCCGCAGGATGGGTTTGCCTTGATCTCTAAAAGCATCATGCTGGCGGACAAATCCTGATACATCCCCTCATGAAACCCCGAAAAGCGAAACACGGACACGTGATCACGATTGCAGCCCCGGCCCGATCAAAAAAGGCCGTATCGGGAGTGTTGGGATCGTTGATGGGGCGGTTTGGTGACATGGTTCTGAGCCGATTCTCATGGATGGATGCATCGGCACCGGAGATGAAAGGCCCCAAGCTTCGGATGAGGGGGGCGATCGTGTTGATAAGCGATTTGTGCGAAGATTCAATCAAGGGGATTCTCCGGGAGCTTGTGCTTCGCTCGGGTCCGGTGTCGGCGCGGAAATCGGGGAAACCCAGGGACTCCGCGATTCAGCTTGATTGGGTAGGGCAGGTGGCGCTGTCCGGACAAAACCTGCGGTGGCAGAAGGACGGGGATCCGACGCATCCGTCGTCGTTTGAATCGCAGGTGCAGGATGTGTTCGCGTTTTTCAATGGTTATTCGGGCGATGAACCGGAGGTGAATGAAACCGTTGGCATGAAGCTCGGAAAGATCCCGTTTGGCGATCAGGTGGTTCGGATCCGTTTCGAATCCGAATCCGAAGAAGAGATGGAATAATTAATCCTTTGGTCACTCGGCCATCGCAGGATGCCAGTTGCTTCCGATATTGCGGGATTCCTCTGCTGGCTGATTGAGCTTTGGGATAACTGAGCGCTTGGCCGGACGGCTGATGTGCCCCGTCTGTTGTGTTCAGATGTCCATGGATCGGGTACGTTGCCGGACGTGTTCGCGGAATTCGAGGATTTCGACAATGGAGTCGGACGACAAACCGAGTTTATTGATGACAGCATCCTGAAGGATCTCTTCGTCGCTCAAGCGCTCGGGGCTGATCGCATGGGTCGCGAGGATATCGGCGAGGTAAGTCACCATGGTTTCGGTTTTGTGCCTCAATGCCTGCTCGTAGTCACGGTAGAAGAAGTTGGTGTCCTGTATCACCTGGGGAAGCTTCCACTGACGTGTGACAATGGTACCCACACTGATCGAAAACTCTTCCACCAAGAGGAATGCTTCCTCTTTGGTGAGCCCGCTACGGATTTCCGATGGAAGATCTTTGAGTGCCAGAAGGGTGACGGGTTTTCCGATGGCGTGGAGCAGGCCGCAGATGTAAAGCCCTTCCCCGTTGAGGCGCAGGATATCTCCAATCTCCTTTGCGAAAAGGGCGGATGCGAGTGCATGTTGCCAGAGCCATTTGACTTCGGTGCGGTATTCGGGGATGTCGAAAATATTCTTTTCGATCGAGACGGAGAGCGCAATTTCGCTTAGCAGCCGCATCCCCAGCCGGGACACTGCCATATCCAGCGAATCGATGCGCTCCATTCCGGCGAATGCCGCCGAGTTGGAAATGTGGAGAACCCGGCTGGCGATGGATTGGTCCTGATAGATGAGGCTGGATAGATCGCTGAGATCGGCGTCGGGGTCGCGGGTGAGTGCAAGGATTTCGTGAGCGACCTGAGGCAGCACCGGGATGCGCAGTTCGTCGTATTCGAGCGCCTTCATCAACGCTTTCCGGGTCAGCTCAAATGGGGTTAGTGGGGTCGTTGAGGGTTCGTTTGGCATGGATGATCGTCACCTGGGAAAAGACAGGCGTTTTGAAAATGGAAGACAAATATCAGTGCCCGGATGGAAGCATAGCCATTATCCGGAGCGTGCAATTGGCGTGAGAAGGAATGGTGGTTGAACAAAATGGTGTGCAATTGACGCAGTTTGCCAATCCGAATCTTTCGGATTGGCTGACGACTCAGCAAATTACACTACAATTGACTTGATTTCATGGGGATCTGCGCGTTTATCTCGTGCAAAGCAAGTATCGGACGCATGTAAGCCGCTTCCGGTCGGAAGGAGAGCCAAGCCCCTAACGAAAGGGTTGGATTTCCATCCAATAGTTGTTGTGGCTTGCATTCCGATCTATGGGAAAAACAACCATAGTATCATCTTTTACTATATAGAATGTCATTTGAGAAGCTTCTGCTCGCAGAACCCATAGCCCGGGCTCTTCAGGAAAAAAACTACACTTCGCCGACTCCGATTCAGCGGGAGGCCATACCTGTCATCCTCAAAGGTTCCGATGTCGTGGGGTGTGCCCAGACGGGTTCGGGGAAAACTGCGGCTTTTGCCTTGCCGATCCTGCATCACATATGCAGCAAGCCAGTTGAGTTGAAGCCCAAGCAGTTCAGGACGCTGGTGTTGGCTCCGACCCGTGAGCTGTCGATCCAGGTGGCGAATAACTTTTCGCTGTACGGCAAGTATCTGAACCTCAAGGTTGAGGTGATTTGCGGGGGTATGCCGATGAACGAACAGATTCGCAGGCTCATGCAGGGGCCGGATGTCGTAGTGGCTACGCCCGGGCGTTTGTTGGATTTGCATCAACAGGGCAAGATCGACTTCCACCGGGTGGATCATTTGGTCCTCGATGAAGTGGATCGGATGCTCGACATGGGGTTTGTGCCGGATGTCAAACGCATCATCAAACAGGTGCCGACCACCCGTCAGACCTTGTGTTTTTCGGCCACGCTGACACCGACCATCGCTTCATTGGTGGCATCCATTACCCGCGACCCGGTCCACATCGCAGTGGATACGGTTGGGCAGACGGCAGAGAATGTTGATGACCGGGTGTGTTTTATCCGGAATCAGGACAAGTTCGAGTTGTTGTATCACCTGCTTGAATCAGAAAAGCGGAATGAAAAGGCGTCGAAGACGCTTATTTTCACGTCGACCAAGCAAGGAGCGGACCATTTGGTGGATCGCCTGCGTGAGAGGGGGATCCGGGCGGCGGCGATGCATGGCGACAAGGCCCAACGGATCCGGGAAAAGGTGCTCGAAATGTTTAAGGTCGGCACTTCTCCGATTATGGTGGCAACCGACGTTGCTGCTCGTGGAATCGACGTCAAAAACATCGAATGGGTCATCAACTATGACTTGCCCAAGGAATCGGACTCGTATGTGCATCGGGTGGGGCGCACGGCCCGGGCAGGAGCGTCCGGTCGCGCGGTGTCACTCTGTGCTGAGTTTGACCTGACGGTTCTGCGTGCGATCGAGCTGCACTTGCGCAAGAGCATCCCGGTGTGGGAGGACCAACCTTACCATCACGAAGGATTGGCTGTCCGCTACAGGAGCCTTTCGTCCGGAACCGTGAGTGTGGCGACTTCTCCAAATCACGGACTCCTGAGCAACCGCAAGCGCTCCAATCGCAGAGCCCGTCCCGGGGCTGGTCCGGCTTTCCCGGGATCGCATGCTGCGGGATGAGAACGGATGGGGGTTGATTCGTGAGAATCCGCCTCCCCGACGAGCGACCCGGGTAGCCGGGGTAGAATCCGATGCGTGGGGATGCGGATCCTACAGGCCCTTTTTCCGGAGTTCGGATTGGAGGGCCATTTGAAATTCCTGAATGTCTGTCTGGCTCGGCTGGTAACCGGTTTGGGCGGGCGAAAGCCCAAGGCGTCCCATCTGGTCAACATACCATGTAGCCTTCATGCCGTCGCTGAAAACGACATCGCCGCTGACCAGTGCCCCGGGGCGGATGAGGTTGTCGACCGATACTTTTACGGTGCCGTCACCCATTGCGTCTTCGGCGGGATCGGAAATTGATTCTGTCGCGTCTGCTGAATCACTTTTTTCCGGATTTTCGGTCTCTTTGTCTTTGAGAAGGAGCCCGAGATCGTCCACCAGGAATCGCACTTCCATGAACGTCAGGGACTGCTGGAAGGTCTCCCGAATCTGTTTCTGAATGTCTCCGAGTGTCAACCCTTGGGAGACCCATTGCGCGATCTGTTGGCTTTGTTCTGGTGTGAATTTCATGATTTTCAGGCGTTGTCCCTGGATAGCTGTTTGATGAGATAATCCACGTTCTGGCGCACCGAACTGTCCTGCTCCATCATATTCTCAACGGTTTTGCACGCGTGGATTACCGTGCCATGGTCCCTTCCTCCAAAAGCGTCCCCGATTTCCTGAAGGGAGCATCCGGTCATCATCCGGCTGAGATACATCGCGATCTGCCGTGGGAAAGCGATGGCATTGGGCCGGCGTTTGCTGATCATGTCCTGCATGCGCAGGTTATAGTGATCGGTCACCTTGCGCTGGATTTTCTCGATGCTGACCTGATTCTGGATTTCCTCGTGAAGGATGTCCTGAAGCAGTTCCTCGACCTTTGGGATATCAAGCGGGCGCTTGACGAGGGATGCGTAACTGATCACACGGGTGAGGGCGCCCTCCAGTCTGCGGACATTGCGTGAGACCCGTTCAGCGATGAACGCCAGAATCGCTCCGGGAATATTGGCGTTGAGGGAATGCGCCTTTTTGGATAGGATCGCCAGACGCGTTTCCATGTCCGGACTTTGGATGTCGGATACGAGGCCCCACTGAAACCTGGAAACCAGACGGTTTTCGAGTTTTGCGATTTCGTTGGCGGGGCGGTCGGACGTCAGAACAATCTGTTTCTGGGATTCAAATAGCTCGTTGAAAGTGTGAAAAAACTCTTCCTGGATCCGTTCTTTGCCCGAAAGGAAATGGACGTCGTCGATCAGGAGCACGTCCACGTGGCGGTAATGCTTTCGGAACTTGGCCACACTGTTCTCCTGAATCGCCCGGATGAACTCGTTGGTGAATTTTTCCGATGAGATATAGACAATTTTGTGTTCCGGGCGGGATTTTTGGATGTGATGGGCCACCGCATGCATCAGGTGGGTTTTTCCCAAGCCGGTTTCGCCATAGATGAAAAGGGGATTGTAGGCGCGGGCAGGCGAATTCGCGACCGCCATGCATGCGGCGTGGGCGAGCTCGTTTCCACCCCCAATCACAAAGTTTTCGAAGGTGTTGCGCGGGTTGAGCGGGAACGATTCTTTCTCTTTTGCCTTTGA
>JAFGAQ010000025.1 GCA_016933595.1 Opitutales bacterium
AGGAAGCCGATAAAAGGGAGAAGTCCCGAAGTTTTCATATGCGAAGTTTCTGACGGCTTAAGCCGCGAAGGGCAAGGCAATATTCATCAGGGGTGAGCGGTGAAGGCCGATGCGATGGCAGTTCAGTGAGGTTCTCTCGTCGATTGTCCGGATGCTGCCGGTTTGGCTGTGTTGGTTTGTGAAAGGAATGTCTTGAAATAAGAGCAAAGCATGCGATAATCGCCAGTGTCTCTCATCGGTAACCTTAGGCTTCCCGCCTCAACTATCTGAACGCTATGCGCCATTGCGGACGATCCCTTCCTGCTGTCTGTGTCTCGCTGTTCATCGCTGCCACGGTGTTGACGATGTCCGGCTGCTTTGATTCCGGAGCCCGCATTGAACGTGCGGTGGATGAAGCATTGGTAGCGGCACGGCAAGGTGAGATGTCGAGTGCGACGGCCCGTTTGGAGCAGTTGCATGATCAACATCCGGACGATGCACGGGTGGAGGAGGCTTTGGGGTTGGTCTATGAAATGCGGAATGATCCGTTGGTTGCGGCTTCGCATTTTGTGCGGGCGGCTTCCTTGTCTCCTGACAAAAGCGTTCGTTTGGTGGATGCGGCGAATAATCTCATTGAGGCTGGTCGAAAGGAGGAGGCTGAGACCCGTCTCGCTGCCTATCTTGAGCTATTTCCGGAGGACTACAAGAACTGGCTACGAATCGGGCGCTTGCAGCAGGATATCAACCTGAAAGACAAGGCTGCGGATTCTCTGGTGCGGGGGATTCTGCTTTCGGGTCAGGATACGCCACCTGTGGATGATTTCATCCGGGTCGGGCAGTTGTTTTTGGAGAAGAAGGATTATCCGAGATCCGACTTTTATTTCAACCGTGCACTCGGAATGGTGGAAGACGAACCGGTGATCATTCCCGCGCTTGTCGGGTTGATTGAATCGAGTGTGCTGCAAAAGGACTGGTTGATCGCGGATTTGTTTTTGAAGCGGATCGACAGCTCTTTCCCGGGGGCTTTGGAGACCAGTAACAAGGCGTCCCTCCGGGCGATGATCGAAAAACGGATCCCGCCAGCCGAAGTCGCGGCGGTGGACGCAGAGCCTCAGGCGAAGCAAACACTGCCTGCTACGGTTGAGGAACCCAAGGAGGAGACGACTCAGGATGAAATGGTGGCATCAGCCGAAAACGCCGGGGATGCAGTTCCTCGGGTTGAACCCATTGCGGCACCCGGTCTTTCTCCGCAACCCGGTCTTTTCAGTGCCCCTGTTGAAATCACGATGACCGGAACGTCGAAAGATGTGGAAATCCGTTACAGTCTCGACGGCTCGGAAACCACGAAAACATCGCGGCTTTACGTTGAACCGATCACCGTTTCGGACACCCGCTTGATCAAGGTGCGTGCCTTTTCGAAAGATGGCCGTTCGAGTGAGGAGGTCATGGCGGTCTATGACATCGAGGTGCCTCAGCCGGATGCCGCGGATACCCCCCCCGCATCCACCCCAGGCGATGCCCCTGATGGACCCGTTGTGGCGGCCGCCGAAGAACAGACCGAAGATGCTCCGGAATCAGTGGAAACCGAGCCGGTTGGTGATTCTGAAGCCACCTCAGATTCCGGGATGGAAGCAACTGATGAGGAAAACAATGCATCCGGATCGGATGGAGTGGCCGTGGCGGTCGCATCGGCCACAACCCTTGCTACCGATCAGGCGCTCGCTTCAGCGGATATCGGCTCGAAGGCCTCGCTGAGTTTGGCCGTTACGAATGGTCAGGAAGCGGTGCAGGAGACGGATCCTGACCCGGCCCCATTGGCTCCTGCTGATGCTGCGGAAGATGTTCCCCCCTCAAACGATCTACAGGAACCCGCTGCAGTGGCAGAGGTGACGGAAAACGTGGCAGAGGAATCCACTGAAGTTGCAGTGGATGAGAAGGATGCCTCGCTTACGGCATCCGATCCCTATGCGGCAGAAGAGGTATTTGTTCACCATACTCCGGAGAATGCTCCTGAGCTTTTGGCTTCAAACGGTAAGCAGGCGATTATGGAAGGGGATTATCCCAAGGCGATCCGGTTCCTGTGGGATGCATTGAGCATCAACAACGAAAACGCCCATACCTGGTTCCTTCTTTCCCATGCATACTCCAAGCACCAACAGTATCTGAATGCGGAGAGTGCATCCCTGGAGTCCATGCGTCTGGCGCCATTAAACAGCCGTTATGCTTTGCAGTACCTCCGGGTGGCTCAATTCAGCAAAACGCCGGTACGTTTCCACGAGGAGCTACTCAATATTTACCAACGCTTTCCGAGAGAGCCCGAGATTATTCTGGCGCTGGCCCGCAGTTACGCGCGGATCCGGAATGATCCATCGAATGCGCATGCGCTCTATGCCCGTTTCCTGGCAATTGCGCCGGACCACAGCATGGCCCGTGAAGTCGAGGCCGAAATGAGGCTGGTCGAATAGTGTTTCGCACCCACTCTGAACCGGGTGTCGGCATATCCCGTTGGCTCCGGGTTATGGTGAACAAAGGTGGATTCTGTATGTTGTCCATGAGTGTTTGGGGTGCCAGCATAACCACTGTGGATGGGGTTATGGATCGTCAGAGACCCGCTGCAATCGTGGAACTTGCTGTGTTGGGTGATTGCTACTACTGGGGTTGGGGATAAGCTTGCATTGCATTCGGACACGAAATCGATACTGACTCATTCCTGTGGTTACACGTTCCTCCATTGAAAACCTGAAACAGCAGGTGGATATCTATCAGGTCGTATCCGATTACGTCTCGCTCAAGCGTTCCGGATCCTCCTGGGTTGGGCTGAGCCCGTTTTCGCAGGAGAAGACCCCCTCTTTTCATGTGTACCCTGAGAAGGGATTCTACTATTGTTTCAGCACTTCGAAAGGCGGGGATGCCATTCGCTTCCTGCAGGAAAAAGAAAACCTGACTTTCATGGAAGCGGTTGAGCAGTTGGCTGAACGGTTTCACGTGCGTTTGGAGTATCAGACCCAGCATGGGGGCGGCCGCAGACCGGAAAACGTGGGGAACCGGCGCAACCTTCAGGCGCTTCAGGAATCGGCGATGCGTTTTTTTTCACAGTCTCTGCTGTCCAATGATCCCGATGCAGTCGATACACGGCGGTATTGGACGGAAGAACGCTTGTTCACGATGCAGCAGGCTTCGGATTGGGATATCGGTTTTGCTCCCGTATCGGGAGATGCTTTGGTGAAGCATTTGAAGGGTGCGGGATTTGACGAAGCGCTTTTTGAAGCAAGCGGGTTGTTTTTCGGACAGGGCGGGGGTATCCGTGCGGGACGTGATTGGCTTTGCCGTTTCCGTGGGCGACTGATGATCCCGATTCGCGACATCAACGGAAAGGTGGTTGGTTTCACGGCAAGAAAGCTCGCTTCGACTCCCAAGAACGATCCGGCCTTCGAGGCGAAGTATGTGAATTCGCCCGCCACGGATCTTTTCCAAAAGGGTCAGCTGCTTTTTGGGCTTTATCATGCAAAGAAGCACGTTTCCGAGGCGCATCCGTTCATCATGGTGGAAGGACAGTTGGACGCGATCCGTTGTTGGACTGAGGGGATCGATCAGGCGATTGCTCCGCAGGGAACCGCGGTGACGGTGGAGCAACTCAGGATCCTGCGCCGGCATTGTCCCCGTCTGATCTGCTGTCTGGACGCGGATGCTGCCGGCGTGCGGGCCGCGTTGCGGATGCTGCCGCTTGCGTTGTCCGTTGGTCTGGAGGTCTCTTTTCTCACATTGACGGTGGGAAAAGATCCGGACGAGTTTCTGCGCAAGGAGGGAAAGGCGGGATTTGAGGCGTTCTTGCAGCAGGCGAAAGGGGCAGTGGACTTCATGGTCGATCAATTGTATCCCAAGGAAGGCGATCTGTCTCCAGAGTCCTTGGGTAGGGCGCAGGCGGAGTGTTATGAGGTGATTTCACATAGTCTGTCTGAGACGACTCAGTATGCGATGATCGAAAACCTGGCTGCCCGAACCCTGCACCGGCAGCCGTTGCGGGAGGATTTTGCCCGGTTCAAGCAAGAGAAACGGGGGCGGATCCAGCGGCAGGAGATGTATCAGGAATCCCGCCCGGAACTGGAGGGTGAGCCGATCGAAAAAGGTCCGGCATCCGCTCCGGGGAGCCTGGAGGCTGCGTTGCTTGTATTGATCCTGCGCTTTGAGAGTATACGGAAAAGCCCGGAGTTGATGCGTATTCATCCGGATGGGATTTCACCCGATATACTCGAGGGCGTGTTGCTCACACGCGTTCTTGCCGAACTCGGCGAGAATCCGGAATGGGTGCCGGGTGAAAACACCGAATTCATCGCTGAAACCGATCCGGAACGGGGCTTGTATTTTCGGATCCTTACGGACGAAAGCCCTCTGGATGATGAGGAGGAGCAGTTCTTGGACTGCCTGAAACGAATGGAAAACAAGAGAGACCGCAAAGAGATCGAAAAAATCGACCTCCGGGTCTCCCGTGAAATGTATGAAGGTGATGCTGAGTTACTCGAACTGATGACTCGAAGAACCCAGCTTCAACGCAGCATTGACCGGAGAAACTCCGGTCGCTGACGATCAGATTCCAGCTTTCTTTTTGAGATCCTCTTTCGAGGTCATTCCCACAATTTGGGTTTCCACTTTGCCATCGCGGAAAAGCAGAAGCGTGGGAATAGCGCGAATCTGGAAGCGATTTGCGAGTTGGCTGTTGTTGTCAACGTTGACTTTGCAAATCTTGATCTTCCCTTTTGCCTCGGTTGCCAAATCCTCAAGAATCGGGGCAATCATCTTGCAAGGGCCGCACCAGGGTGCCCAGAAATCAACGAGGACGGGAAGCCCTTTTTCAGCGATCGCCGAATCAAAGGAATCGGCACTCAGGTCAGTGATATTTTCAGACATAGGTAGGATTGAATCCGTGAGGGTTAATATTTCAAGAGAATGAGAAAGGAAAATACCAACCCAATGACCGCAAAGGCAATATCCCATGTGAGTGGATGGGTTTGTCCGGGCTGGATTTCAGTTGGTTGGGTAAGCGCTGATGCGCGTCTTGGAAGCGCATTCGGATGGGATACGGTGCCATTGGACGGAAGATGGCTGCGAAGCGGTTGGGGGGTAAAGGCGACCGGTTTAACCCGTATGCAGGGAGCGGTGCTTGGCTTTGCGGTGGCAGCCACGGCCTTTTTTACCTTGATCGGCGCACAGGCTATTGCCCGGACCTTTGGATGGGTCGGCTCGTGCGATGGGGTGGGATCGACGGTATTCATGGCAAAAGAAAGAAAAACATGTTATCAGGAAGAGTGCTTCATCACGAGATCGCGGATCTCCTCCGGATCGGCGTTGCGGATGCTGCGTCCCTTGGTCGACAATTCCTCTGAAGTCTTCATGACGGTTTCGGTTATCCGGTCATGGGTCTCTTCGGACCCTCCAACGATCGAAAAGTCATCCCCCTTGGTGATGCGCTTGTGCCCATCATTGGCATCAAGGCCCACTCCAATCAAGTAGTTGTTCCTTTCAGTTTCTCTATGCATGTCTTATAGCTGCTGATGTCCGGCTGATTTGCAAGTATTGCTTGGGTGGTTTTTCAATCGTGGTGCACGATACATTCAATATCGGCAAATGGTTCGGGTTGCTGAAGGCGGAGTCTCCGGAGCCGGGTCAATTCAAGGATAGCGATGAAGGTGGTGACTACCATGATCAAGGAGGAATCCGGGGAAATGAGGTCAGAAAAATGGAACCGTTCACAGGATTTCATTTTGTCGAGGATGAACTCCATGCGTTCGGAGACGGTGATGGGCTCATCCATGATCTCACCGACCCTGAGTTTGTCGGCGATCCGCAGGTAGACCATGTTGATGGCGTTCCAAATGTCGATTCGGTCCACGGGGTGCAGCGGGCGGGGATCCGTAGTGGTTTCGTCCTCCGTGTGAACAATCCGATCCACCATTCGGGTGCGTTTCTCGATCCGCTCTTCCAGTTCCCCCGCCAGACTCTTGTAGCGGCGGTATTCGAGGAGCTGCTGGACCAGCTCCCACCGCGGATCGAGGTTCGCGTCATCCGCCTCATCGTCCGGTGGTTGTTCCTTCGGGGGCAGGAGCATGCGGCTCTTGATATACATGAGCGTGGAGGCCATCACAAAAAAGTCGCCGGCGACCTCAAGGTTGAGATGATCCATCGTCTCCAGGTAGGCGATATACTGTCGGGTGACGACTTCCATTGGAATGTCGTAAATATCGATCTCGTTTTTCCGTATGAGGAAGATCAGGAGATCGAGCGGACCCTCGAAGACTGGCAGTTTCACCGGAAACTCGGTCGGATTCCACAGGGATGCGAGTTTGGGTGTCATGATTGTGGGGAACAGTGTTGGCTGAGGCTTCTCAGAATCGTCCGGTCACGATTTTGATATCCCAGCGCAGATCGTTGTTACGGGTGGCTCCGTCCCGTTGACTGATGCTGACCAGGATGTCCCAATGATTGGCAATTGCGAACTGAAATCCAATCATCTGCTCGTAGAACTGGCTGGTCCGCGCATTATAAGAAACCGAAAACAACACGCGCGCATCTTCGCTCAGTTTCGTATCGAGGGTCGCTTGATACTGTTCATGCAGTCCGTCGAGGAAGAATGCCCCGAGGTCCAGTCTCCAGAAGTCACCGTTGATGAGGGATGCACGGGCGTAAAGGTCTTCAAGATCCAGATTCTTGCTATCCCACCGGGTCTCCAGATCGAAGCTGAGCCAGGAAGAGGGACGCAGTCGGGTCATCGATGACAACAAGTGTCGGGTCGGTGAATCGGAGTCTTGGGGAATGATCGTGTCGTGGAAAATATCAAGGTCCAACATAGTACGGAGGTTATCCGTAAGATGCGAACGGGTGAAAACGGAGTTGCGAAGCCCGATGCGCACCAGTTGGTGTTCCCATATCCCTTCGAGGGCCTTCGCACTGAAAAAATCCCGGTAGGGAATCCCGGTGGATGTCAGAGGCGACTCGATGCCCGGCATCCACTCGTCCTCGTCGCCATCGATCAGGATGTTGCGATACTGAAGGGTTGGCTTGAGGATGTGACGAATGTTCTGCACGTCCCAGATCCGGTTGCTGATTTCCCAGTCCGCGAAAGCATGGAGGGTAAGGTCGAACCCGGCTTCCAGGGTTTGGCGTTTCCACGAGGTGGGTTCGTCGGGTAGTTTTGAGCGGTTATCGCAAGCGATGAATTGAGCTGTCACAAGCGGTGTCCAGTCGAGCCATGGGGTGAGGGCGGATGGACGTGCGATGCGGTAGTTTCCCTTGAAGCGGTCATATTCTGCAGGATAGGGCCGGTCCGGGTTATCGTCCCTGAGGCGTGTTCCCGAAAGACTGAGTTCGTGGAAAATTCCTGCCAGGCCGAGCGGAGACGGGAGGAGGTCCAGCGAAAGTTCCGGCAGCCTTTCGGTTGCGTACTCAAAGTCCTCAATCCGGAATCGGGTTACGGCGCTGAACACCCAATCGTCCAGCGGAAACCTCACGGAGGCAAAGCTTTCCGGCTGCTGGAGCTTGCGGAAGGTGCCGGTGTCAAAATCCCGGACGATTTCCGAGTCGCTCCATGCCTGAACCTGGGCCATGAAGGCCATCCCTTCCGGGTATCGATGGATATGGGACGCATTCAGAAACCCTCTGTCCTCATCGATGGGGCGATTGAGACTATCCACGCCAAGCTGTTCCCCGGAGTCGCGTATCACTCCGGATTCAACCCGTGTGCGGATGTAGTGCCCGAGCCGGTCGTTGATGTCGATACTGAGGCCGGGGCCGATTAGCGTCCCACGGCGGCTGTAGCTGTTCACATCTGCGAAGAACCGGGTGGATCGCCAGGGTGAATAGTATGGACGCAATTCCAGCAAATATCCCAAATCGCCGCTGTATCCTGCACCCGCTTCGATGTTGTAAACCGTGTGCCGGATGTTGTAGCTCAGATAGGGCAAATAAAACACCGGAACCTTGCCGATTTTCAACCAGACTTTCCGGAGGGTGACGAGATCGTCCGCTTCCTTTTTCATGCTCTCCGCGCTGCCCTGGAAGGAAAGGGCCTCAGGTTCCCCGAAAAAGAAACGGGTTTTTCCGGCTTCGATGGCTTCGCCCATCAGTTTGACATCGTGTCCGGATATGAAAAGGTTTTCGAAACCCATCCGGTAACGGGGGGCCTCGATGCGATCATTTCCCAGATCAATGGTCAGGTTATCCCCGATCAGCCGGGCAATGCCGAACTGAATCTCTGCGGGACCCTCAGGCAGGATGATGCGTGACTCCGGCAGGAAGCGGACCCGGTCGGCCCTCAGCAACTCGCGCTCAGGGGAGGCGTTTTCCTGAAATGACTCGGAGAAGAGATCCACGCCCGATCGGAGTTCAGGGAATACGAAGCGGCTATCCGGGGCGGTAGTGTCGTAAAGGATCCTGACATGTCCATCCGCCAGGACATCCTCGTGGTTCCGGCGGATGGTAACCCGGTCTGCCAAAATGCGGAAAGGGGATTGCTGGATGTCGACATCCCCTTGGATGAGAAGGGTGCCGGCCGCTTCGTCATATTCCATGGATTCACTGGTCGAGATCTCGACTGGCTGGGCATGGATAGAGATCACCCCGAACAACAGGCATGCGACAAAGGCCGAAGATGATGACAGAGCTTGGATCACGCTTTGGAGCAATAGCCGAGAG
>JAFGAQ010000241.1 GCA_016933595.1 Opitutales bacterium
GCCCGTCCCGAAGCTCAGCAGATCCGCATCGGAGTTGGACCCCTGCACGGAGAAGATCAGGGGCGAACCCGCCTCCACCGTTTTGTTCCCGATCGGCTGGAGCACCGGCGGCTGGTTCGCTGCGTGCACAGAAAGCGCGATCGCGTTCCAACAGAGCAGCGCGATCCAGCGGCTGCAGCGGTCATTTAAGCAGGGAGTGTGCATGATGCGGAAAGGGGATTCATGGGATGACGGTGACGCCCGGAATAGGAGCCACCGGATTGAGCGTGGTCGGAGTCGAACTTCCCGGAATAAGGTTCCCCCGAACGAGGATGTTTTGCACATCCATGTTCTCATCGGCCTGACGGAAAGACAGTAGATCGATCGTGTTTCCTTCGAATAGCGCATCGCTGGCGCGGCCCTCATTGGTACGGAACTGAATCGTGGTTGGCCCAACCCCCGGGGACACATCGACGTTGTTCCGATAGACATGGCCGGACAGAACAATCCCTTGATAAGCCGATTCAGGCGTATTGTCGACGAGGGTCTTGATCAGGGAAGGAGCATCCCGGACGAAAGAATTATCCAGAAACTGCACGTGAAGGCCGGGGAAAGTCCCCAGGTAATGGCGTCCCGTCCAAGTGGTCGCGGTAAATGTCTTGACGACGGTTCCGAACCGGTTACCCGCCTTTATGCTGTCATTGGAAATGTAGTAGTCGTCGTGCTGCCCATCATTGACGTAATCGTTGTCGATCATCAGGTAACGCCCCATCATGTGAATAAGGGTCACGATCGAGTTTGCATCCGGCAGGATATCCCAGGGCCGGTCAAGGGTAACGGTCCTATCCCCGGGCCTGGTGCCAATCAGGTAACGCCACTGGCCGGCACCCCGCCCATCGAGAATCACCGCAACCGCACCTGTCCAGATGTAATCGACCGGTTTCCCGCCAACATCAACCGTGGATGTGGATCCGGCGAGAGTCATGGTGTTACCGTCACAACCCGATACTGTTCCGAGGTAGATTCCATCCGATCCATCTGCCGTGTAGCCACCCGAATGGTCTTCGAAATCCTCGGCAGCAGCGATCCGGTTGTTAGCCCAAAGGAAATCCCGGTTATAAGGGCCATCGGTGGAATGAAACGGAGTGAGACCGAGGCTGGTATGGGTGCGGGTCGGACCGGACACGAGAACGACATTGTTGTTGATAATCAGGTTGCGATTCTTCGCGCTGAACTTAAACCCGAAATTGTTCCATGTGACCGTGGAGTCCGTGATGCTGAGGTGAGTGACATCATCCCGTCCGAATATCCCCTTCGAAGCCACCACCGAAACATCGTGAATGCGGAGGTTGGAGGTCCTGCGCAGATGGATGCCAAAAGGCATGTTATCTTCGATCGAAGTATCCAGAAGCGGGGCTTTGATGTCCACCCGCTGAAAGACTGAAGGCACACGGGTGAATCCCCTGTAAACGACCGGACCCCAATAGTCGTTGTTGGTGATCTCAAGACTCAAGTCCTCGAGCCCAAACGGTTCGTCCCTTGTGTAATTCAGATTCATGACCAGTCCGGCCAGCGTCGGATTGGACACTCTCGGGTTGTTTACCCACTTCAAAAAGGTTTTTGTTCTGCCCGCCCCGCGGAGGATCACCTTGGAAGGGATCAGAACGGGTTGGGTCAGCAGATAGGTCCCTTCCGGAATCAATACAACACCCCCTCCATTCGCTTTTGCCAGATCCAGAGCAGCGGTGATCTTCGCATCATTTCCGCTTCCTGAAGGTGCGGCAACTGAAAATACCGTGGTCGGCCATGCTTCAAAAGCCCGGACCGTAACGGTCTCGATCGGCACATGGCTGAAGTTGGAAAAACGCACCCAACCCGAAGGA
>JAFGAQ010000242.1 GCA_016933595.1 Opitutales bacterium
GCTTATCGGACAAAAGCTTGACAGTCAACCCAAACCGCATCGCCCCCGGCTATATCGCGACGGTATTGATCCTGAATAAAAAACATGCTGTATCACTCGCCGCCAATCATGACTGCATTCCCGCAAATACTGCAGTGAGGTTAAGCCGGGATAGCAAAAAAGAAGCACCGGCTCATACCGGTGCTTCTCCTAAAAGATCATCTATTGCAGATGTGAGGATCCGGGAACCCCGGAACCCCACAAGAGAACAAATAGATCAGGCCTGATTCAGGCGGGATTCAAGACGATCGAGGAATGCCCAGAGTTCCTTAGGCATGCGCTCACCGAACTTCGGGTAGTGGTTGGCGCGGATGTCAGCGACTTCCTTCTTCCAACCTTCCACGTCCACCTTCAGGAGTTCATCCATGTCGGCTTCGGAAACACCTTTTGGCAGACTGATTTCACCCTTGGCCGGAATCTTACCGATCGGGGTGTCAACCGTCTTGGCCTTGCCTTCGCAGCGGTGGAAAATGTATTCCAACACGCGGGAGTTTTCACCAAAGCCCGGCCAGAGCCAGCGACCGTCAGCCATCTTACGGAACCAGTTGACGAAGAATACCTTGGGCAATTGAACTCCGGGCTTCTGACCCAGGTTGATCCAATGGTGGAAGTAATCACCCATGTTGTATCCGCAGAAGGGCAACATGGCCATCGGGTCACGACGGACGCTACCAACCTTGAGGTCAAGCGCAGCCGCGGTGATTTCCGAACCCACGATCGAGCCCATGAAAGTACCATGTTCCCAGCTTTCCGCTTCGTGAACGAGAGGAATCGTGGATGGGCGGCGACCACCGAAGAGAATGGCGTCGATGGGCACACCCTTCGGGTCTTCCCAATTCGATGCAATGCTCGGGCAATTGGAAGCCTTTGCGGTGAAACGGCCATTCGGATGAGCCGCCGTGCCTTCGGACTTGCCTTGTTCCCATTCGTTGCCCTTCCAGTCGATGAGCTTGCCGGGAGCCGGATAGCCGATACCTTCCCACCAGATGTCACCATCTTCGGTCAGACCGACATTCGTGAAGATCGTGTCCTTATCGACCGAATGCATGGCGTTCGGGTTGGAGTCCATCGATGTTCCGGGAGCCACTCCGAAGAAGCCGGCTTCAGGATTGATCGCATAGAGCTTGCCATCGCTGCCAAACTTCATCCATGCGATATCGTCGCCGACCGTCTCAACCTTCCAACCTGGAATGGTCGGAACCAACATTGCGAGATTGGTCTTACCACATGCGCTCGGGAATGCGGCCGCGACATACTTTGAAACCCCTTCCGGGCTCGTAATCTTCAGGATGAGCATGTGCTCAGCCATCCAACCTTCGTCACGGGCCTGAACCGATGCAATACGCAACGCAAGACACTTCTTACCGAGCAAGGCATTGCCGCCATAACCAGATCCAAAGGACCAGATGAGGCGCTCTTCCGGGAAATGCGCGATGTACTTCTTGTCAAGTTCAGCGCAGGGCCACAGGCCATTGTCGGACTCGCCTTCCTCCAGGGGCTGCCCAACGGAATGCAGACAGGGGATGTATTCGCCGTCCGAACCCAAAGCTTCCAGAACCTTGGTGCCGACGCGGGTCATGATGTGCATGTTCATCACAACGTAGGGGCTGTCGGTCAATTCGATCCCGATCTTGGAAATGTCGGATCCGATAGGGCCCATCGAAAACGGAATCACATAGAGGGTGCGCCCCTTCATGCAACCCTTATAGAGGGCCTTCATCGTGGTCTTCAACTCGACCGGATCAATCCAGTTATTGGTTGGACCTGCATCATCCTTCGTCTTGCTAGCGATGTAGGTGCGGTTTTCCACGCGGGCCACATCATTCGGTTGCGAACGGAAAAGAAGGCTGTTCGGGCGCTTTTTTAGAGGAATTGCGACTCCGCTATCCAGCGCCACCTTGGCCATCCTCTGATACTCGGCCTCGGAACCGTCGCACCATTCAACTGCGTCGGGAGTCATCAGAGCGGCACATTCATTTACCCACTCGATAAGCTTTTTATGATTCGTTGGTAGATTCATTTTCTCTCCGTTAGTGTTTCACTTTGTACAGGATCGCATGTCGCCACGCCCTTGCGGGTGCACAACAGCCCTCCCGGCTATCCTAAGGATGGTCGTGATGATTTCCCCTACTAGCGGCTCGAATAGATAGAGCCCCCCCTTGACCTGTCAAAACTTTTCGGGGGATTTTCATCCGATTTACAATTGAGGGAATCGACACATGCCTTTCCAAATGGGCGATTGCCCACAAAAAAGCGATCCGAAATCAAAACCATTTGACTCAACTCCCCTCTCTGCCGACTCTCGAAATCCGAACCCTTTCAACGCGATTTTCAAGGACCACCCATGTCTTCCGACCCCTCGTTTGTTCACCTTCACCTTCATACGGATTATAGTCTCCTCGATGGATGCTGCCGCATCGATCGCCTCATGGCCAGATGCGCGGAACTGCAAATGCCGGCAGTCGCGATGACCGATCATGGCAACCTTTTTGGAGCAATTGATTTCTACAACAGCGCCAGGAAAAAAGGGATCAAACCGATCATCGGATGCGAAATCTACCTGGTCTACGATCATAAGATGTCGGATCGGCCCAAACGGGAGTCCAAGCGCACCGATGATATCGGGGATCTGCCGGAGGACGGAACCCTCAGCCCCGGACAGTTTCCCAAGCACCAAATCCATCACAAAAC
>JAFGAQ010000243.1 GCA_016933595.1 Opitutales bacterium
AAAGTCTGATCGGAAAATTCCCAGTCTGTTTGACTTTGTTTTGGACACCTAAAAACTATTCAATCAATACCACGGCTCATTAATTAGATATTTTGTTTTATTACTTTTTTCGGGAGCCGCATTTCTCAAAAAAAAGAGATGGGTTATGAAGCGAAAGCGTATCATTGTCGAAGATGGCATATATCATTTAATGAGCCGCTGTTGCCTCGGCTCCCACTTGCTGGAGGATGAGGAAAAAGAAATGCTCATCCGGATGATGCACCGACAGGCGGCATTCTGCGGAGTGGATATTATGGCCTACTCCATCATGTCGAATCATTTTCATATTTTGGCGCAGGTGCGGCACGACAAGCCAAAAACAGATGAGGAGATATTGCGACGGTTCCGCGTACTGCATGAGGGGCATCGCATCTCACCGTATTCGATGACTCCGGATGCACTCGAGAAAGCGTTGCAGAAGAATGACAGGGAGGCACAGCGCCTGCGGGAGGCATTGCTTGCGCGCATGGGCGATGTGTCGGTGTTCATGCGCGAGCTCAAGCAGCGGTTCAGCATTTGGTATAACCATCAGAATGGAAATTGTGGAACCCTATGGATGGATCGCTTCAAGAGCCTGGTGGTTGAACCGTCGTTGCATGCGATGGCGACGGTCGCCGCTTACATCGACCTCAATGCGGTGCGATCCGGACAGGTGGATGACCCGGCGGACTACCGCTTTTGCAGCTATGCCGCCGCAATGGGTGGGAAAGCATCTGCGATGGAAGGATACCGGATGATCTACGGTGGCCGTCGCTTTGCCGATGCGATAGCCGGTTATCGACTCTGCCTCTTCGGAAAGGGAACCAAGCCGAAGGGAGAACAGGACAAGGACCCCGGCGTGATTTCCGCTGAGAAATTGGATGATGTGCTCCGCAGCGGTGGGAAGGTAGAGATGACGGAGTTGCTTCGCCACAGGGTGCGCTACTTCAGCGATGGAATGGCGATCGGTTCCAAACTCTTCCTCAAGGAGATCTATGAGCAACACCGGGAGTTTTTCCCGGAGAGCCGAAAGGCCCGTTTTGCAACAATGAGAGGAACAGACTGGGGTGGACTACAGGTCGTGCGCGACCTCAAGGTCAATCTCTTCGGATGAGCAAAACGGCCGATCCGGGATCAAACAGAAGCAATCTGGTCATCCAGTTGTTCCCATCACAAAAGCCGACTCAAAAAGAAGGCTGAATACTGTTTGACAATTTCGCGAATTCGCGAAATTGTCCGGCCATCATGCAAGCCGCAGTCGTTTCGCCACCTGTCGTCCAGAAACAACCGATCACCGCAGATCAAGTGTTCAAAGCATTGGGACATCCTGCCAGGACCGCCATCGTCAGAAAACTGGAGGCCGGAGAACAATGTGTTTGTGAGCTATTGAAGGATCTCGGGCTGGGCTGGTCCTCCGTATCCAGGCACCTCTCGGTCCTAAGGGAAGCGGGCGTGGTTACCGACGAACGCCGCGGAATGCAAATATTCTACCATCTCAACCTGCCCTGCGTCTCGCGTTTCATCCATTGCCTCGAATCACCCTCACCGGACGATACGCCACTCCCCTGCTGCGCCTTCGAAGGCAAAGTCTCCCGCTGATTCCCAAAGCTGATCCCGTTTCCCATATGGACAAACGTAGAGAGTTCAAAATCGCCTTTTTTTTGGCTGCGGTCTTCGCCGGATTCTATTTCCTGCCGGTCGGCCAGGCCCGTTTCGATGGAGCCGTTACAGAAGCACTGGAGTTAACCAGATGGTATGCAAGGGAGCACGTTATCCTTTGCCTGCTTCCAGCATTCTGGATTGCGGGAGCCATCGGCGCATTTGTCTCCCAAACCTCGGTGATGCGTTACCTTGGACCGAAAGCGAACAAGCTGATGGCCTATGGGGTGGCCTCGGTATCGGGAACCATTCTCGCCGTCTGCTCCTGCACGGTGCTTCCGCTGTTTGCCGGAATCTATCGCATGGGAGCAGGACTCGGCCCGGCCACCGCCTTCCTTTACTCCGGCCCGGCCATCAATGCCCTGGCAATCATCCTCACAGCACGCATCCTGGGCATGCCATTGGGTTTGGGACGGGCGGTTGGCGCGATCCTTTTCAGCGTCATCATTGGCCTGATCATGGCCTTCCTTTTCCGTCGGGAGGAGCAGAACAAACAGGCTTCCGTCGCCGCCATGCCCGAGGATAACGAAGGACGGCCCCTTCGGGTGACAGCGGTCTTTTTTGCGACCATGCTGGGCATCCTCATCTTTGCCAACTGGGGTGGCGGAGACTCCGGAAGCGGATTCTTCTCGGCTGTCTACTCGATCAAATGGTATCTGACCGCCGGGTTTGCCGTTCTCTTTGCCGTCGAGCTCTGGCGCTGGTATGCGATCCATCCCGCCCGGATCCTCGTCGTTGCCGTACTGACCGCAGTTACCGCGCTCACACTCCCAACCATTCCGTCCGTGTCCTTCCTCGTCGGCACGCTGGGGCTGGTCTGGCTGACGGCTGGCCGTTCGGATGAAGCCGGAGACTGGTTTGATCAGAGCTGGTCCTTCGCCAAGCAGATTCTTCCGCTCCTCCTAGGCGGTGTCCTGGTGGCAGGTCTACTCCTTGGACGCCCCGGACACGAGGGCTTGATTCCATCTGATTGGATCAACTCCGCGGTCGGAGGAAACTCTATCGGCGCAAACCTGTTCGCATCGGTTGCCGGAGCATTCATGTATTTCGCAACCCT
>JAFGAQ010000244.1 GCA_016933595.1 Opitutales bacterium
AGCGCACCGACTCCGTCGAAAAGCCGGAGGTCCCCCCTGAACTTGTTGGCGATCCAGCCAAGTCCACGGCGTCGGGAGGATTCGGGCATAAGGGTCCATGTTCCGATTGTCTGGGCGAACACCCCGCCTCTTTCGATGTCGGATACCAGGATCCAGCGGCCGTCCAGATACTCGATTGGACGTAGGTTGACGATATCGCGGTCCATGAGGTTCAGCTCGACCGGGCTTCCCGCACCTTCCATCACCAGAATATCGCACGACGCTTTCCAGGAATCGAGCACCTGCCGCACTTCTTCCCACAGTTGGCCCTGGTCCCGGTAGTAGGCTCCCGCCTGCACGGGGGGTCCCGGAATTCCGTGCAGGACGACCTGGGAGGTGGATTCGCCCGATGGCTTGAGCAGCACGGGGTTCATCGCCGCCATCGGGCGTAGCCCGCAAGCCTCCGCTTGGACGGCTTGGGCCCGCCCGATCTCTCCTCCCTCGAGGGTCACATAGGAGTTGTTGGACATGTTTTGTGCCTTGAAAGGAGCCACCCGATACCCTCTCCTGCGGAGCAGCGCGCAGAACGCGGTTGCCACCCAGCTTTTGCCGGCGTTGGACATGGTTCCGAGAATGGAGAGTGCCTTCATGATTCGAGGTATCCATTCCCGGTTTTGCCTGACGGCTGGGGCGACAAGGTGTTGAGCGATTGCTCCAGGGCCACGATGAAGCGGTTGTTTTCTTCCGGCGCACGGACCGCAATGCGCCAGAATGCGGCATTTTCCATTCCGGGAATGGATTCACACGACCTGACAGCGATCCCCTTCTGCTTCATCGAGAATGAAAGCGCGGATCGGTCCAGGGAACTGTCCAAGTCTGCGAGAAAGAAGTTTGTGTTGGATGGCATGGGCCGGATGCCGGGAAGGTTATGGAGCTCGGTCTGGAAATCATCCCTCCATTCGTGGATGATTGGCATTTGTGACATCAGTTGATTCAGGCCATCGGAATGCAGAAACTCATCGGCCCATGCGGTGGCGATCCCATTGAGGGGCCAGCTCAACTGGCGCTGCCGGACGGCATCAGCGAACGCCGGGTTTCCCGCCACGAGGTATCCAAGCCGCAATCCGGGAATGGACCAGAGCTTGGTGAGTGAGCCTGCTACAGTCACCTCCGGGAGCTCATGAATATCCCGAAGGAGTGACTCCGAGAACCCGCCGGGAGAGAATCCCATGAATGCCTCATCCACCAGCCACCGGATTCCATGGGGTCGATGGTGGAGAACCGCCTGCACCATTCGTTTGCGCGGAATCCGCATTCCTGTGGGATTGGCGGGATTGGCCAGAACCACAAGGGATCCGGGGGAATAGTCCTGTTCCAGCCAGGCATCTGGATTCCACCAGTCGGTGGGATTGATTATGAAGACCCTGAAACGGGTGTTGGCTTGCTGTGCCAGATAAGGATATTCCGCGAAGCAGGGAGCGGGTATGCACACTTCCCGTGCAGGCTGCATGGCGATGCCCACCTGCAGTGCTTCCATTCCCCCATTGGTGACCACGGTTTGCCGGGCATCGCTTCCCAGCATTCCCGCCAGGCGCACGCTGATTGCATCGGAGGTTGCCGGTGGATACCGCATGGCATTGTTTTTCCAGCGCATCCAGGTAGCATCCGGAATCGGAGGCGCGAGCGGATTCAGATTCACCGAGAAGTCCAGAATCCCGGGATGGCATTGTCCCCCATGGACCGGCCGCCCCAACGGATATGCATCCTCATGGAATGCCCCGCGTCCATCCATGCCGGGTCGTTGCTCCGGATTCGATCCGGAGTGCCCGGCATGCGGGAAAGAGGGACTGTCACGGTCTGTAATCAAGCCGAAAGAAATGAATATTTGACATGGAAATGTCAATAGGAATGGCGGTTTACGGCTACTGCCACTGAGTAACGGTTGGTCTAATTCGAATCTACTTGGATAAGCCGATCATCGGGATGATCAAACACGGAAATGTAGGGGGGGCGTGAACAAAAGTGCGGGGAAGAGGGATTAGTTTTTCCAGAAGCAATCCCAGAGGAGAGAAGCGCGATGAGCTCTCACCTGA
>JAFGAQ010000245.1 GCA_016933595.1 Opitutales bacterium
ATCATGCTAACTCCGGGATTCACCCTATGCATTCTTTCCCGACAATCAAGGCCAATACGCATCCTCCCGCTCCGGATGGACCACAGTCGAGCTACCGCGGTCGTTTGGCTCCCACACCCAGTGGTTCCCTCCACATGGGACACGCGGCAACGTTCCGGACCGCATTTCAACGGGCAAAGGCAATGGGCGGCACCCTTATCCTGCGCATCGAGGATATCGATCGCGATCGCTGTTGCGATGCATCTGAAGCCGGGATCATCCGTGACCTCCAATGGCTCGGCCTGAGCTGGGACGAAGGACCCGACCTGGGAGGTCCGGCGGCTCCCTACCGCCAAAGCGAATGCACGGCATTCTACCTTTCCCTTATGCGGACGATGGCAGAAAAAGGGATGATCTATCCATGTTCCCTTTCCCGCTCCGACATCCAAAACCATCCCGACGCCATTCAATCGACTGGCGGTGATTGGATTATCCTCCCATCCATGCGGCCCTCACCTTACCGCACTGGTCACGCTCCCACCTCGTTTTCACCGGATGCAGGAACCAACTGGCGATTCCGCGTCCCGGCCGGACAAACCATCCATTATCAAGATGCCATCGCCGGCCACCAATCCTACACGTCAGGCATCGATTTTGGCGATTTCATCGTCTGGAGAAAGGACGGAACTCCATCCTATGAACTTGCGGTTGTGGCCGACGATCACCGAATGGGCATTACCGAAGTTGTCCGCGGCGCAGATCTTCTGGTCTCTACGTGCCGTCAGATCATGATCTATGATGCCCTCAGCCTCACCCCGCCTACTTTTGCCCATTGCCCCCTGATTCTCGATTCAAAAGGTCAACGCCTCGCAAAATCATTCAAATCCGAGTCCATTCAATCCTACAGGGAAAAAGGATACAACCCGTCAGACTATTGGGAAGCGGTTGATGCCGCACTTACCCAAAGCCGAACACACCCGATAAGCACCTGATTGATCCCTACCAGACACCATGAATGTATTGCCGTTTACCCTCTTTCTCAGCTTCCTGCTGGCACTCCTCTTTCTGACTCTCTACATCCGCTCCCACCATCGGAACCGGCACACCAGTCCCGAGCAGCAGTCGCTGATCCCGTTCAGGGACGAAGACTCAACCCCTACTCCGTCCGAACAACCGCCAAAGCATCCTTGAGTCGCCCATCATTGCGGGCTCCGCCCATGGCGAAATCGGGTTTTCCGCCCCCCTTACCACCCAACACGCCCACTACGCGGTTGAGCAGGGTTCCGGCATGGCAGCCTCCGGCTACCGCAGCATCCGAGCACAGCACAACGACTGAAACCTTGTCGCCCATTTCCGCGCCGAGCACCACGACACCATTGTCCATCTGCTTGACCATGTGGGCCGCCATTCCCCGTAATTCATTCGGATTCCCACATTCCACCTGAGCCACCACCCTGGGGTATCCCCCAACAACAACAGCCGATGCCAACAACCCTGCGAGGTCTTTCATCCCCTCCTTGCGCTTGAGATCGGCCAATTCCTTCTCCAATTGACGCTTGTGATCCACCAGTTCGTGGCTCCGCCGCCCCAGTTCGGCAACCGTCACCCCGAGAGCCGAGCTCGCGTCATCTACCTGATGCAACAGACCATCCAACCAACTTCCAAAAGCCTCTCCCGCAATCGCTTCAATCCGTCGCGAACCCGCGGCAATGGATGACTCCTGAACGATTTTCAAAAACCCGATCTCGGCCGCTTGTTGAACGTGAGTCCCGCCGCAGAGCTCCTTCGAGTATCCGCCGATATCGACAACACGTACCACATCGCCGTATTTGTCCTCAAAAAACGCCATCACATCCGCCGGTTTCTGATCAAACGGAGTCTCAAAGGTCACCACCGGATCATTCTCGAGGATCTTCCCATTCACCATCCGCTCGATGGTCGCCAATTGATCCGGAGAAACCTTCTCGAAATGGCTGAAATCAAAACGCAGACGCTCCGGGGTCACCAATGAACCTGCTTGCCGGACATGGGATCCAACCACCTTCCTCAACGCCCAATGAAGCAAATGGGTTGCCGAATGGTGCCGCTGGATCGCCTTCCTTCGGTTCACATCAATCGATAAACGGCACTCCGATCCAACCAAAGCCTCACTCACGCTCTCGCGAACCCGGTGCAAATACACCCCATCCGCATCGATCCAGGTTGTTTCAACCGGGATATTCCTCCCTGAAACCGAGACCGTCCCCGAATCCCCGACCTGTCCACCCTTCTCCCCATAGAACGGAGTCTCAGCAAACACCAGGTCGCAGAATCCCTCACCGGCACGCACCGACGCCAACCGCGCAGAGAAATCAACCCAATTATCGGGATCAAATCCCACGAAAAGGGTTGCCTGCGCGCCATCTCCACTGCGCACCGCCACCACCGACTTCTTCTGTGCCGCGCGGGATTGCGCCCGCTGGTGATCCATGTGACCGTGGAATCCCGCCTCGTCAACCGACAGCCCACGCTCACGCGCCAGCAGCTGAGTCAGGTCCAGAGGGAACCCATAGGTGTCATAGAGGGTAAAAGCCTCCAGCCCGCCAATCGCTCCGGATGCAGCCACCTTCTCAAACTCGGCCAGCCCACGATCCAGCGTCCGCTCGAAAGCGGCTTCCTCACTCGCCAACACCTTCCTTAACAACTCCTGACGCTCCATCAACTCGGGAAAGACTGCCCCGAGGGTCTGCAGCACCGGATCCACCAGTTTCACGAAACTGCCAGCCTCCAAATTCAAGCGTCGCCCCCAAAGCACCGCACGCCGCAGAATCCGGCGAAGGACATAATTGCGCCCTTCGTTGCCCGGCAAAATCCCGTCTGCGACCGCACAACACAAACAACGCGCATGGTCCGCCAACACCCGGAACGCCACATCTTTCAACTCCACAGAGGTCAGGTGCTCCGGATCCACCGGAAGCGTCCCGGCGTAAATATGACCGCTCAGCTGACACAAAAGACTAAAGAACGGCGTGAAAATATCCGCATTGTAATTACTCGGCGGACACTTGAACTCCGTGAAACCCTTGGTCGTGGCAAAAATCCCGGCCACCCGCTCAAAACCCATACCGGTATCCACATGCTTGTGCTTGAGCGGAACCATACTGCCATCCTCGCACGCGTTAAACTGGATGAACACATTGTTCCAGATCTCAATACACCAAGGACTTCCCGCGTTCACCTTGTCGCCACCATTTTCCGGGGTCAGATCCATGTGGATCTCCGAACAAGGACCACAGGGCCCCGTGTCGCCCATCATCCAGAAATTGTCCTTTTTCCCACCGGTTACAATGTGCTTCGACGGGTCCAATCCTGCCTTCTCAAATATCGCCTTCCAAATCGCGTATGCCTCGGAATCAAACTCCGCCGGATCGCCATCGCCCGGTTGATACACTGTAGCGTATAAGCGCTCCGCCGGCATCTTCCACACTTCCGTCAGCAACTCCCATGACCAAGAGAGCGCTTCCTTTTTAAAATAGTCGCCGAAAGACCAGTTCCCCAGCATCTCGAAGAAGGTCTGATGGTACGCATCAAAACCCACATCCTCCAGGTCGTTGTGCTTGCCGCCGGCGCGGATGCACTTCTGTGTGTCGGCCACCCTTGACGCTGGAGCCTCTCTTTCACCGAGAAAACAAGGCACAAACTGGTTCATTCCCGCATTCGTGAAAAGCAGATTCGGAGCGGTGGGCAGCAGCGAAGCGGATGACACAACCCGGTGATTCTTGCTGGCAAAAAAATCGAGAAATGACTGTCTGACAGATGCGGAGTCCATTTGCGCAGAAAATCCTCCAAGTGCCGCGCTTTCAATCCCTTTCTTCCCTCCTTACCGCCGAAAATCACCCCAACCCACAATGGGATCAATCTTGCCAAGTCCATCCGAACGGACTATCGTTCCACAATCTGACCCGTCTCCCCAAAGGAAACCGGTCAGAGTCTTCCCCGTTGTTGTTCCTGTCCGGACCAAGGGCCCGGACTTCTTTTCATCGATTTCACCCTTCAGTTTGTAATTGTCCTCCCACCCCATCTTTGCGCCATGCATACACCTGATACCGCAAGCCCCGAAACCGACCTGTTCTGGATGGGACACGCCCTCTCCCTTGCCCGAATGGCTTGGGGCGAAACCCATCCCAATCCAATGGTCGGTGCCGTTGTTGTGCACGACAACACCGTCCTGAGCGAAGCCTACCATGCGCGGGCCGGAGAGCTTCACGCCGAGAGGCTCGCGCTGCTTTCACTCGCCAACCAGACAAGGGAAACCCTCAGGCAATCCACCCTCTATGTCACGCTGGAACCCTGTTCCTCCCACGGTCGCACCCCTCCCTGTACCGATATCATTCTCGCATCCGGAATCGGAAGGGTTGTCATCGGAACCCTGGATCCAAATCCCCTGCACAACGGCAAGGCGATTGCCATCCTCCGCAATCATGGGATCGACGTAACCGTAGGCGTCCTCGAGGAAGACTGCGCGGACCTCAATCTCATCTTCAATCACTGGATCCACAAAAAGACCCCCTTTCTCGTTGCCAAGTGCGCCACCACCCTTGACGGACGCATCGCCACCCGCACCGGGGCCTCACGCTGGATCACCGGCGAACAATCGCTCGCAGACGTCATGCTCTGGCGCCGTTTGTTCCCGGCCATCGCAGTCGGCGCCGGAACCATTCTCTCCGACAACCCGGTTCTCACTTCGCGCATCCCGGACAAAGAGCCATGGTGCCCCGTTCGCATCGTCTTTGACCGACACCTGCACACCCTCGAAAGCGCGGACCAATGGCACCTTTACAACGATTCATGGGCATCCCGCACCATCGTGGTCACCACCGGCAGACACCCGGCCCATCTCTTTGCCACGATTCAAGCAAAGGGAGTCCGGGTCTGGCCCTTCCCAATGGACATGAACGGTAAATTTCCGTGGGAAGCCTTCCGCCGCCGTTGTGCGCAGGAGTCTATCTATGGCGTCCTCATTGAAGGGGGATCCAACCTTCTCTCCGATCTGCTTGGATCCGGTCAAGCCGACTACCTCATGGCCTATCGGGCTCCGCTTCTGTTCGGCGACGATCACGCGCTCCCGCTCTTCGCAGGGCTTGCGCCATCCACCCCACAGCAGGCGCTGCGCCTGACCAAGGTGCGGCATGCCATTCTCGGAGAAGACCAGCTCCTCCGCGGCTTTATGCAGCCAAGTGCCTGTCTCGACCGGATGAGCCGCTAACACCACATCCCCCATTCGTCCGAACATGGACCTCATCGTTGTTGACCACGACTGGATCCCTTTCCTTCAGGAGGAAATCCTCCGCGCTTTCCCGCAGGCCAGGTTCGATGCATCATCCAACACCCTGCTTAAGGTCGACGGGATCTCAATCGCCGCGGATACCCGGCTGGCCTTTGCACGTCAGCTTCTGCCAAATGCGATCCCCATCGAGGCGAAATCCGTCAAATCATGGGCGGAAGCGATCACAACCGCAACCATCGACGCACTGGCTGAGTCCAATCCACAATGGGTGTTCCATCTCGAACCGCGCTACGGAGAAGGGAAAGCCGGACGCAACCGATGCGACCTTATCCGTAAGGCGATCGACGAGATCCTCCGGAAAAAGCGCCGCTCAATGGTTCGCAACCGCATCGAGCCCCCATCCGCATTCGATCCAGGGCACGCCTTGGTGCAATGCATCCTGACGGATCCGGAAAACGGATGGCTATCGGTCCTGCCAGCTCCCCATCCCTACGAGTTGAGAGCGTTGGTGGCACCTTTTCCCTTGGGCTTCATACCGATTGCGGAGGACAAAACCGTCCCAAGCCGGGCGTTTTCAAAACTGGTGGAAGCTGAGCTCCGGCTCGGATTCCCCATCCAAAAAGGGGACCAGTGCGTCGACCTGGGAGCATCTCCCGGCAGTTGGAGCGCGATCGCCCTGAGGCGGGGAGCCAAGGTGACCGCCATCGATCGCTCCCCGCTGCGGGCTGACCTCATGAACCACCGCAAGATGGCGTTCGTCACTGGCGATGCTTTCAAATATGAACCGTCTAAACCCGTGGACTGGCTACTCTGCGATGTGATCGCCGCGCCGCAGCGCAGCATGGACCTGCTGCTGAATTGGCTTCGCAACGGTTTCACCCGACACTTCGTTCTCACCATCAAATTCAAGGGCACCGAAGACTACCCGCTGCTCGCTCCATTTGCCCGTGAAGCCCTTTCTTTCTGCAAGGATTTCCGTTTGAGCCGCCTCTGCGCCAACAAGAACGAAGTGTGCGCCTTCGGCACAGGAAAAGCTTGAATGCCTGACCTGAGCAGGCGCATCCTCGTCTCCATCCATGCTCAACGTCTACTTCAACATCCTCCTTGCGGTCATCCCGGTGTATCTGTTCATCGTGATCGGATACGTGCTCCGGCGGATCGCATGGCTCACACGTGAGGCCGACACGAGCCTGCTGCGCCTTCAGGTCAATCTCCTTTATCCGGCCCTCATCTTCACCTTTATCGCCGGAAACCCCGCGTTGCGAAACCCCTCGACGCTGATATGGCCGCCTTTGGTTGGCTTCGTCGGGATCATCGCGGGATTCGCGATCAGTTACCTGATTGGCATGGCATTCCGGCTCAGGGTGGGGAAGGGCTTGCGCACCTTCGCCTTCACCTGCGGCATCCAAAACTACGGGTTCATGGCGATCCCACTCTCCCTTAGCCTGTATCGGGATGATGTCACCACCGGAATCCTGCTCGTTCATAACACCGGCATCGAGGTGGCCGTTTGGACTATCGGGATCCTGCTCCTCTCCGGCACCATCAACCGGGATTCCTGGAAACGCGTATTCAATGCTCCCCTTATCGCCCTCCTGCTTGGCCTCGCGGTCAATTTCACCTCCGGGGCTGATGTATTGCCTACCCCGCTCATTTCCATAGCAAAGGCGATCGGTGTTGGAATCGACGGGCTGGGGGATTGTGCCATCCCACTCGCCCTACTCCTCATCGGAGCCTCCGTTCATGACCTTTTCGAGGAAAAGGAAATGCGTTGGCAGCCCAATGTGCTGACCGGCGCATGCGTCGCCCGCCTGATGATCATCCCCGCCGTGATGCTCCTTGCCGCGTGGGCCCTCCCGATGTCCATCGAGCTCAAGCGCGTGGTAGTCGTCCAGTCTGCCATGCCCGCAGCAATGTTCCCGATTGTGCTCGCGCGCCACTACAGCGGAGAACCCCGCGTGGCCGTCCAATCGGTTGTCATCACCACGCTGCTCTCGTTCCTAACCCTTCCCCTCTGGGTCATGATCGGCCAAAGCCTCATCGGAGGCTGACCCCCCGCTTATTTCCCTTAGGTCACTATTGAGAAAACAGCTAGAGAATAGGGTCTATCACTAGATTTCGAACCACCCTTAGCCCTCCCCAATCGGTCCCTTTCATTTTCGCAAAAACGGGTTTTCGCTTTTCCGAAAACCATTTGGGGTGCTCAGTCAGTAATCTCGCAAGATAAGGCTGACTACCCAGCGCCATACCATCGGTGAAATAGCGCACGCGACAGCGCAGCGCTTCTTGCAAGCTAAGCTTCTCTTCATTGTCCAATGCCCGTCGCAAGCGTTCGGGAGAAGTACGCCCCATCTTTACCTTTCCCGGATTTCCAAAGGGACGACCAAACAACAGATCCCGATGCATGGACGATGCGATATCCCAGCTTTCCGAACCGTAAACCGAGCAGTAACCATCCCTCGCCAACAATGATCCACTCACCGCAGCGCCATAGCTGCAGAACCGATAGTCGGCAGGATCCGACACCAATCCGGCCCGCACACAATTGAGATCAATGTATGCCGCAATCATCGCCATCGCTTCACGGCTTGGTTCCACAATCAGACTCTTATATCGATCTGCCCAAATGGTTCCCGAATTCCCATGCTGCTGATTATACCAGATACCAAACCTTTGCTTTGTCTCCCGCATAAAACAGGAAACATCTCCCATTCGGGATTGGAGTTTCTCTCTCCACTCCCGTGCGTCATACCTATCAGCGTTATTTGACGAGCGTTTATCCGTTGTCCCATCTCGCTGATCATCCAAAAGTATCATCTCCAGCAATTCAGGATCGATTCCTCTCGAACTACACCTCCCCCCACCGGACAATTCTCGATTCCGGTCTATGAGCTCACGGTCACTGAGCCATTTATGGGGAGATACCCGAACCAGCAGATGAAAATGGTCACTCATAAAACAGTATGCGAGGATAACCACGCCGCTGAAGACCGCCTGACGGCGCAGGATCGTAACAAACTCCTCCTTGGTCTCATCTCCAAAGATGCGCTTTCCACAACTGACCCGGCTAACGATGTGGTAAACCGCATCCTCTCCCCGGAACACCGGCCTTCGACTTTCACTGCGCTCCATGTCTTGAAAATAGCTACCATCAAGACCAAATCAAGACTGAGATTTCCGAACAGCCGTCGGACACGATCCATCCGCTGCACGAC
>JAFGAQ010000246.1 GCA_016933595.1 Opitutales bacterium
AATGCCATGGAACTCGCTATCAACAGCATGGTTCCTCAAACACCGCAGGAAAAAGCCGAACAGGACATCAGCAACCTGGGTTTTGTGGTTTATTCTGCCGAAGCTGCCTTCATGGGAATCGGTCCGCTTGAAGTCACCGAAAAGCTGGTGTCCGTTTCCAAGGACAAAATTGATGCTTCGGTCTTTTCAGCTCCTCAAGGCTACAATGAGCTGCCCCTCTCCGATTTCATTCAGCTCGGAGATGAGGAAGATGAGGAGGATTGGGATGACGAGGACAATGAAGGAGACTGGGAAGACGACAATTGGGAAGAGTAAGAATCATAACCGCCCGGTTTGGAACAGGCCCGCATCGCACCTGCCAAGCATTCGACCCCTTGCAATCCGTCGCAATCGGTCAAGAGGATACGGATTGATATTCGAGCGCCAATTGCAGCAAGCCTTGGGCAATCCCATTGCACCCAACCAGCTTCTCGTTCGTCTCCATACGAATGACGGTTTCCCCGGCCATCACAACCCATTGCGGAGTATCCCCCACATACCAGTGATACCACGGCTCATGCAACGACGCACAGCCGGTCCGCCCAGCCAACAAGGGAAGCAAACCATCACACCATAGAGTCGCGTGGCGACTCTCACCCAAAAGCCCATCGAAGAAACCTTTCCTGAAATGGCGTGACAAACCTGCCAGTCCTGTATCCCGCCGATACACCTTCGTATCGCACACACCGGCTGGCTTGCACTTCCATAGATCTCGGCACGCACCATAGAATGACTCTGGCCAGTGCTGATGACGGTGAACCCATCGGGCATAGGATTCCAGTCTTCGGAGAGGATGGTTATTCGGGCGAACCCCTGTCAGAACCCATCCGGATTCCGCCTCGGAAAACACCACGTTCGGATCGATCGATCCGTTTTCCCATACCTCCAGCGGATACCGCAGCGCGGTCTCATGCATCGGAGCCCGGTTCCGCCGGAACCCCATTACCTCCAACATCACCTGGTGGCACGCCGCGTCCCATGGAAGCTTCTCCAAACGACGAACAGCATACCCGACCTTCTGACGCCAACGCACAAGCCCCTTCGCACGCAGCACTTCCACACGGTCCGCTCCTTTTGTTCCGGAGAGGAAATCCCTTATCCACGGATGTTCCCTCCAATCAGGATTCCCCTCAACCTTAACTGCATTGCGCATCAATACCGCTTCCACATCCTCATCCAGATGCGGCAA
>JAFGAQ010000247.1 GCA_016933595.1 Opitutales bacterium
CGTCCGCCAAAGGAATAACTGTCAGTCTGTTCGGAACAAATCGCCCTCGCCAATGTGACCGCTTGTGTCCGCGCATGCCGGTTGAGTGCTTCCCGGGAGAAGCCGCAATACCAGAATCCACCTGCCAATGAGGCCCCGAACACGACCACAACCGCAGCAGCAAAGGCCCACACGGTCACTCGCAACCGGAACCTTCGCTTGTGACCTACGGCTGTCTTTGGGGGAGCGGACTCCATGCTTTTTGGATGGGGAATTTTGGAATGAGTGCCAATGTTAGCCGTTGTTGGCCAACAAACATCGATTATCGGTTTTTTTAGCGATTCGTGAATCTTTTTTTCACACCAAATACAAAGGCCTGAAGTATGCAAATTGACTCGTCTGTTAAACCAGCGTAAACACCCGCTTCCATTCACAGCGGATCAACCCGTGTCTCACTCAGGCGAAATCGGATACCAACCGATCAACGCCCCCCTTGAACCCCAAACGAATCGCTGCGGGACGTCCAGCATCCGGAGCAACCCCATCTGCAAAGTGACACAAAAAATACTCCGTATCCACATGGGAGACGGAGTTTCATCTCAAGATGGGATGCTCCGATAGAATGATGGGACATCCGCACAGGGCGCGCATCCCTGGCGAGTGCCCATATTACTGCCAGCAGATCAGTCCACGAAGCAGAACCGGGCCTTGGAAGGCCTTTCGATGTCCTCCACATTGAAACTGTCCGGGTAGTTCACGACCCGGGCCACCAAAATCTTGTAAACCAGCTCAGAGCTTTCCGGCTGCCCAATCGCATCCGCGATGGTTTGAGCGTCCAAGAAAGTGCCTTTCCGGCTTTTCATGCAATCATCCACCTGCTTCTTGAGGTTCAAAACCGAAGACGCCGCCTTCTTTCCAGCTTCAACTCCCGGTTGATGGTAAGCATTGATATTGACCAAATGAGCGTAGAATCCCACCGCGCGCTCAAACAGGGCAATCAGCGCTCCGACCGTTTCAGGATCTACCTGCCTCGCCGTGATGGTGATCGACTCCCGCCCCTTTTCAAAAAGCGCATCGCGGGTTCCCAGATAGAAACCCTGTAGGAAATCTCCCGATGTCGTGGCAGGCTCCACATCAACCGAAAAACCCTCACGCTCGCGCAAGACCTCAATGAAGACCACAAAGAAGTTATGCAACCCCTCGCGTAGCTGCTGCACATAAGCATGCTGGTCCGTGGAACCTTTATTCCCATAGACCGCGATTCCCTGGTTGACCACCCTGCCATCCAAATCGAGTTCCTTCCCGATGGATTCCATGATCAGCTGCTGCAAATACTTCGAGAAAAGCACCAGACGATCCTTGTAAGGGAGCACAACCATGTCCTTCGATCCACGACCATCGGTCAGGTAATACCACATCAAGGCCATCAGAGCCGCGGGGTTCCGCGCAGTCACCGGACTACGGGTCAGTTCATCCATCGATGAGGCCCCTGCAAGCATCCTCCGGATCTGAATGCCCTGCAAGGCTGCCGGCAGGAGACCCACCGGACCGAGTTCACTGGTGCGCCCACCGACCCAATCCCACATGGGGAACCGGTCCAACCAACCATTCGAGATCGCGTAGGTATCCAGCTTACTTCCGACTCCGGTCACCGCAATCGCATGCTTCCCGAAATCCAGGCCTGCCTTCTGGTAAGCATACTCTGCTTCGAGCATACCATTGCGAGTCTCGGGAGTCCCACCGGATTTCGAAATCACAAGGCAGAGGGTCTGCCCAAGGACCGGCCGGAGCTCGGACAGCACCAGATCGATTCCATCCGGATCGGTGTTGTCGAAGAAATGCACCTTCATCGGATCGCCCGATGGGTCCTGCAAAGCCTGGCTCACAAATTGCGGTCCGAGAGCGGATCCACCGATACCGATGACCAGCAAGTTGCGGAATGCCCCACCCTGGCCCTTGAGTTCCTTCTTATGAACCCGGGCCACAAGAGTTTCGATCCGATCCACCGTATCCTGGATCTCCTTGCTCAATTCAGCCGATGGCGCTACCGCGGGATTCCGGAGCCAATAGTGACCGACCATGCGGTTTTCATCCGGGTTGGCGATTGCTCCAGCTTCCAGCTCTCTCATGGCACCGAAAGCGGCCTGCATGCGCGGTTCCATCTCCGACATAAACCGCTCGGGATAGCTGACCCGGCTCAGGTCAAGGCTCAGGCCCAGCTCGGAATAATATACAAAACGAGAATCAAACGTGTTCCAGGTATTCATGGTGTGTTGAGGGTTGCCGACCCACACCACCCGGGTACATGAAACACCCGGACAATCATGGGAAGGACGGTTCCGCATTGGATAAAAGAGACTTGAAAACCGCTAGGCAACTGTCAATTTCGGTGCTGAAAGCACGCACTTTTTTCTATTCCGCTCAGCGCGACGCTTCTCTTCATGGTATTTGATCTCAACAGCTGGCTCAAAGCCCTCCTCTTCTCCACCTCGGATCCGCTTGATATAAAGCAAATCCAGTGGGTCTATCATCGCGTCCGTGAGCAGTCCATTCAATCCTCCGAATCCCGGAGCGATACCGATGAATCATCGTCCAAAGAAACAGATCCCACAGCCATATCTGATGCCGGTGCCGGTGGGAACGGTCCGGACTTTGACGGGTTTCCGGTCCTGTTGACTTCCGCCGCCATCCGCGACGGATTGGACGCCCTTGAAAAGGATTTCGAAGAACACAACGAAGTCTACCGCCTGGTCAAAACGCCGCAAGGATACCGATTATGCGTGGCGCCCGAGTATGGCGAATGGGTAAGGGCACTCCGGGGCGAAACCAAGCCCCTCAAACTCAGTCAGGCCGCATTGGAAACCCTTGCTATCATCGCATACCGCCAGCCCGTCACCCGGGCCGAAATGGAACGCATCCGCGGAGTATCGGTTGACAGTGCCCTCTCCCGTCTCGTCGAACTCGAACTCGCGGTCTCCACGGGCCGCGCCGAGCTCCCGGGTCGCCCACTCCAATATGCCACAACAGAGCGCTTTCTCGAGTTTTGCGGACTTGAATCCCTTTCCGACCTTCCGACCTCCGATATTCTGTCCAGTCAACAAATTGATGATTGGGTCGACCGGCAGGACGGAGGGGAATCCGGACCCGAGCAGGAAACTCTCGGTTTGCAGTTCCAATGAACCCATCGCTTCAATCGTCCTTCAGGTAATTTCGCCACACCCGCCATCACTATGAATGATTCACTCGAAAACCTTCGAAATGAGGTCGATACCATTGATCGTTCCCTTGTCGAACTCTTGAACCGCCGGGCGGAGGTCGCCCAAAGGATCGGCCACATCAAATCGCAATCCGGAGCCTCAATCTATGATCCCACCCGCGAAGAGATTGTCTACGAACGGGTAGGACAACTCAATAACGGACCACTCGATCCCCGTTCCATCCGGGCCATCTACCGCGAGATCATCTCCGCCGCCAAAGCACTGGAAGGCCCCACGCGCATCGCCTACCTTGGACCACAGGCGTCGTTCACCCAACAGGCGGCCATGGGTTGTTTCGGCTCCAGCATGGAATACCTCGCAGTGTCCTCGATCCCGGAGATCTTCTCTCTGGTCGAAAACCGCCGCGTTCATCACGGGGTAATCCCGATTGAAAACTCGACCGATGGGATTGTCCGGCATTCGCTCGATATGCTGGTCAACAGCGATCTCTACATCGTCAATCAGGTTTACCTCAACATTGAACACTGCCTCATGTCACGATCGCCTCTCGACAAAATTCGGGTGGTCTGTTCGAAAGACCAGGCCCTCGGGCAATGCCGGGAGTGGCTCAAATCCAATCTCCCGAATGCGAGCCAAAAAGAAGTCGAAAGCACCTCTCTCGCCGTACTTATGGCGAGCAAGGAAGACGGTGTGGCCGCCATCGGCAGCCGGGTGGCGTCCAGCCTTTACAATGTTCCGATTCTGGCACAAGGCATACAGGACAAATCCGACAATGTCACCCGCTTCCTCGTAATCGGAAAAGAGCCCACGGGGCCCCTCGGTGAAGGCCGGGACCGGACCAGCATCGTCGTCTCTCTCGTCGACCGGGTGGGAGCACTTGAATCAACCCTCAATGCCTTCTCCGAAAACGAAATCAACCTCTGCAAAATCGAGTCCAGGCCAACGCGAAGGAAAAGCTGGGATTATTACTTCTTCATCGACTTCATTGGCCACTATCAGGATCCACAAGTGCAAAAAGTCATGCAGAGCCTCGCTGCCCAATCTCCCTTCGTCAAGTGGTTGGGCAGTTATCCCAACACCCAACTGGCAGGCATCTGAAAATTTGCTTTGACCTTTCAAAGCCGTAACGCAATTAACCCGAAATGGCATTTTTTCAAACCCTTGGAAAGGCGAATCCCATCGTGCGGAGAGCCTTGGAAGATCCTATTACCAAAGAAAGGCTGCGTTACGCGCCTTTCTATTTGCCGTTTGAAAAACAAAAGGGTTCGAGGGTTTGGCTCAACGGACATGAAATGGTCATGCTCGCGAGCAATGAGTATCTTGGTTTGAGTGAGCATCCCAAAATCATCGAAGCTGGAAAAAAAGCCTTCGATCAATGGGGAAGCAGCACAACCGGAGCCCGCATCTCCAACGGCTCAAGGGCCTGTCACGTCGAGATTGAGCAAAAGGTCGCCCAGTTTCTTGGCAAAGAGGACTGTCATGTTTCCTCCGCCGGATACATCTCCTGCATGTCCGCACTGGCTACCTTCGCCCAAAGAGGGGATCTGATCCTCGCGGACAAAAACATCCATTCCTCTCTGGTAACCGGAATGCGCTTGTCGGATGCCCGCATCGAGCGTTTCATCCACAACAACCCCGGGGATTTGCAGGAAATTCTGGCCACCGAAAAACCGGAAACTGCAAAAATCATCACCTTTGACGGCATCTATTCCATGGAGGGCCATTTGGCTCCCGTCCCCGAGTTGGTCCAACTGGCCAAGACTTACGATTGCTTCACCGTGATGGATGATGCGCATGGTTTTGGAGTCATGGGCCCGCAAGGTAGGGGAACCGCTGCCCATTATGGATGCACAGATGACATCGACATCATTTCCGGAAGCTTCTCCAAGGCGCTTTCCAGTATCGGTGGATTTGTGGCTGGCAGCAAACCGCTCATCGAATACCTCCGCACGCATTCCAAACAGACCATTTTCAGTGCGGCGATCACTCCGTCACAAGCCGCCTGCGCCAGCACTGCGCTTGATTTGCTCCAGTCCGAGCCGGAACACCTCGAAAGACTTTGGAAGAACACGAGGCGGATGAAAGACCTTTTCAATCGACTCAAACTCAACACATGGGGCAGTGAGACTCCAGCGATCCCGGTCGTAATTGGGAATCTGGAGAGTGCGTTCCGTTTCTGGAAGGCGTTGCTCGAAAAGGGTGTTTTCACCGTTCTCTCCGTCTCTCCAGCAGTGCCCCCCGGTAAAGACCTGATCCGGACAGCCGCATCCGCACGGCATACCGATGAAGATTTTGAGATCATTGAAGCCGCATTCGAGTATGCGGCCAGCCAGCTTTGAGGCTTCCTGAATCGGCCGAGGGCTGGTTCAGAATCCTCCGGTTTGAGGGGCCTGCGCGTTCAATCTGAAACGGAATCGCGCATTCCCCTATTCAAACAGGCTTGCAAAGACGGCTTGCCGTCTTCAATTTTCATCGGGATTTTACACACGTGAGTGTCTTACATTCCTTTCGGACCTCACTCCCTCAATCTTCGATCGACGCATATGGGTCTTACTGCGCTCAAATGTACACGCATTGCAGGAGCCGCACTGGTTCTTCTGACGGTATTGGCGATGCTGTATCTGGCTCATTCGACACTTAAATCCAATCTCCGGTATCCAGCGTTGATGGTGGAAGTGTTTGAATCCCATCCGACCTGTATCAAATCGTATTGGAATACGGGAAATGGATGGAACGAAAGCGAAGCGTCCTCGAAAAAGATACACGGGACCTACAAATTCCAGGCCATCCGAATGCAGCTTCCCAGACGTTTTCAAGGGCTACGCATCGATCCAAGTGAAACCTGTGACCCTCAGGAAATGCGGCTCCACATCGGTTGGTTCAAGGATTGGGCCTCAATCAGGATAACTCCTGAACGGGCGACCGGCCTGCACCAGATTCAGCGCATCGAGCAAGGCGATGATGGCCGCCTTGTCTTCACTTTCGAACCGGGCTGCAATGATCCTCACTTCATTGTCAGTGCGATACCGGAAGCGCTCCAACTTCTTGAAGCAAAGCGGATTCAACTGCTCACAATGTTTCGGGTTATTGCTGGAATCATCGCAACCTTGGCAACGCTTCTGACCCTTCTTTCATTCCGGAGACCATGAAATCCCAGATTCATTTGTTCCGTGCGGTTACACTCCCGCTCGTTTCGATCATCCTGACGGCGCTTTCGTGTTCTGCAGAAAGGTCGGCAGATCCGGAGCCCGACAGATCCCATGCGCCATACTCCGGGACAGTTCAATTCCTTTCAGCATTGAGAACGGAATCCGGGACAGTCCATACCGGTGGAACATGGGCCAGCACAAAATTGGGGGCGATCGGGGTGGATTCCATGGTTTTCCTCAATACGTTGGGAGAATTCAACGGAGTCGATGCACCCGGATCTCACACGGGTACTATCGTGAGTGATCCGTTTGTTCTCGGTGATACCCTGGTTCTCTACGCTGGAGGAAACCTGAGGGATGACCGGATCATGCTTTCCGCCATTGACACCGTATCCGGGGAAAGCCTGCGGTTTGTGTCCCTTCGCAAAATCGACGGGATCGCCCTCAAACGATGGTCCATCCCTTCCCCATGGAAGGGAAAAACCATCGTCCTCAAGGCAAGTGATCAGAATCCCTCCCACTCGGGATGGATCGGCATAAGCCCACCTCTCTCCAAGGTCCCGACCACCCATCGTTTTCAGAGCTTTCACCGGCTCATGGCCAACGGCATTCACGCCCTTATTCCGTCGATTGTACTCATATTGATCGGAGCATCCGGGACACTGCTGACCCTTCGGGTATTTCCCGGAATGCGCGAATTCGGATTGCTTTTGTTCTTCGCGATCCCATCGAGCATCGGCTATGCCGCATTCTTCATCTACATTTGGAGCCCGTTGGCCGGTTTCTTCTTCTCATTCTCTCTCGCGGCTGCCGCAGGTATCCTGATTCTGGTTCAGGCAAAGCAAATCGAAAAGTTGCCTGGTGAGCTCATCCGCCAGTATCTCCCCGCCTTCTGCATCGCCTTGTTGTCAGCCGTCCTCTACTCCAGTCTTCTCCATCTGAACTGGAACCCGCACAACAGCATTGTGACTGCCCAGGAGCGCTTTTTCGCCCATGTTCTTCCACTCGACAACTTTCTGCCCTACACCACAATGGAGCGTCTGTTTACCGGTGAGGGACTCAAACCATTTGTAATGGAATGGCGCAGCACGGACCGTCCTCCCCTTCAGGCTGCTATTCTCCTACTGGTGCGACCGTTCATGAGGGACTCCATTGAGGGATATCAGGGGGTTTCCGTATTCATCAATTGCTGGGCTTTCATCGGAGTATTCTACCTGCTTCTAAGGATGGGAATACAACGCAACGCTTCGCTGTGGATCCTCAGTCTGATCGTGTTTTCGGGCACGTTTTTTGTCAACGGGGCCTACGTGTGGCCCCGTGTTTTTCCGCTGGTGTTCCTCTGCATTGTCATCGGTATGCTGATCGGGGAGCGGCAACAGAGAAAAGATTTCCCTTACTGGTTATCCATAGGCATCGGATGCGCCCTTTCCATTCTGGTTCATCAAGGCAGCGCAATTGCGCTCGCCGGAGTCTTCGGCGCCTACCTCATCCGTCATCCGCGGCTGCTCCGCAGCCAAATCGTGGCCGCTACCATCGTTCTTGCCATTTGGATTCTTCCTTGGATTGTCTTCCAGAAAACCTATGACCCTCCCGGAAACATGCTCCAAAAGCGCTTTCTCGCAAACCATCCGGAATTCGACGATGTTCCCTTCAAAGATGCACTCATTCACGCCTACACCAACATCACCTTCAACGACTGGCTAAGCGGTAGACTCGCGAACATCAAGGTCATCATTGGAGACTTTCGCACCGACTTCTGCCACTTTTTCCTTCAGATCGGACGCGGCTCACATTTGTTCCGCCTCGGAACATTTCTATCACTGGGAATCGCCACTCTCCCGGCATCCATTGGATTTTTTGCGCCCTTGTTTCGCCGAAGGCATGGATCCTCAACGGATACCCGCTCCTGGTGGTTCCTCGCTTACATGCTGATCGCCGGACTCGCACTCTGGACAATCCTCCTGCTTCCATCGGGACGCACCATCATTCCCCACGGATCGTATCTATCTCCAGCGATTCTGTTGGTATTGGCGGGTGCAGTCGCATCGCTTCACCATAGGGTCCTGATTATCACCGCATCGTTCAACTTCTTCTCTTTTGCCCTGATTTGGGGGCTTCCACGGTTGATATCTATTCAAACCAAAGTCGGAATTGAAGACACCGATGTGGTCGACTGGGGATCCATGATGATTGCAGTTGGAGCTATCGTCCTCATCCTCTGGCTGCTGGTTTCATGTCATCCAACAGACGATTCCAGTGTCAATGCGCCGACTACGCCAACCCCGTGTCCGTGATCCTCGATTCCTC
>JAFGAQ010000248.1 GCA_016933595.1 Opitutales bacterium
GGGATGTAATGAGATCCCAATAGAACGGTTGATTATTGTATCAATATGTTTTCTGTTGATGGTCTGGGAGTCCCACTCCCGGACCAAACCATCAAGGCCATACACCATGGGACGCTGGCGCAACCACTGCCCCGACAACCACATCCACTTTTTCACCGCTGGCATCGTCGGTCATGTTCCGATCTTCACCGACAATGTCCTCTGCGAGGAGATTCTTGGCATCTGGAACGACTCCCGACGGCGGGTGGGATTCTCCATTCTCGGCTATGTTCTGATGCCTGACCACATTCACCTGCTGACACATTTCGAACAGGGTGCTGATTGCCGGGCGTTTTATCGTGACGCCAATCATCGTTTTGCCCATGAGGCATTTGTGCATCTGCATTCCCGAGGTGACATGAGCCGATGGCTCGATGTGTTCCATGCCGCCAGGGGAAAGAGCGGAGCACACCGCGTTTGGAAACCAGAGCCCCGAAGCTTCCCAATTGCCAAAAGATCCATGGCAGAGCAGAAGCTCAATTACATTCACATGAATCCGGTCCGAAGGGGTCTGGTCGCTGATCCGTGCGATTGGTGCTGGTCAAGTGCGAGGGATTATTTGCAGGGAATACAGGGGCCTCTCCGGGTGGATGTGGAGGCTTTTCCTCTTCTCTGAGGTGAGGGGAGGTCCGGGAGTGGGACTCCCAGACCATCGGGGAGAAAAGAGATGTTTGGTCCGGGAGTGGGACTCCCAGACCATCGGGGAGAAAAGAGATGTTTGGTCCGGGAGTGGGACTCCCAGACCATCATGATGGAATAGAAATGAACTCTGATGAGATGATCAATTTTTAATTGATGGTCTGGGAGTCCCACTCCCGGACCAAACCATTCACTGCACCAGCGGCGCGTCGGGGGCAGCGCGGACGATGTCACCGTCGCTGCTGGCGCCGTTGGTGGGGTCGAAGAGATGGCGGTGAGCAAAGTCCGCCGGGTCCTCGGGAAACATGCGTGCACCCATGTAGATGGTCAGGATCTGGAAATCCCAGTCACGGTCCGGTCCGGGGCTGAAGAGCGCATAGGCTCCGAAAACCCTCCGCCAGGTGTCGGTGGGAGCGTATTGCTCGTAGGCGAAGGTCGCCTGCCCGGTGGCAGAGAA
>JAFGAQ010000026.1 GCA_016933595.1 Opitutales bacterium
CGGCGATCACGCCACCAATATCGCCGAAGAGATAGTGTTCCTTTATCAGGCAGAGGACATCCGCCACACCGATCGTGTGAAGCGTTCGTGAGCGAAGGCCCCTCAGCTCAAAGGTTGCTAAACAGGTTTCGTTTTTCAACATCGCTCGCTTCGCTGGACGGGCTCCACCCACGACGATGGCTTTGGCGTGCCAAAAGGTCCGGAAGAGGATTCCGAAAGACGGAAAGCTTACTTTCCCGCTACCGGTGTTACGACACGGGCAAGGTTCATCCACCCGATCGTTCTGTTTGTGAGTCCTGAATTTGTCTGAGGACACGTCCTAGATACTTGCGGGCATACCAGGCACTGCGTTCACGGATGATGTCGGGATGGGCTTCGCCTCGCAGGCCCAGTTCGGGTGCGGCGGAGACAACAGACCCGGCATGTGGCGATAGGATGACCCATGCGAGCGCGTGGTTGAGCTCCTGTGGATCGAAGTCGGCCCGCATGAAGTCGTAGATTTGCCTGGCGATGATTGCCTCCGAATTGTCCTGGGTGATGTCGGCGATCGCTGCGACCGCAAGCAGGTTACGAACCCTTTGGCCGGTGTCTCCTTTGAGCCCTGGATCCCAGTTTTTCAGACGCGGCATGAACTCGCGCATCCGGTGTGTCATGCGTTGATCGGGGTTCAGGGGAGGAGCGAGCGGAGTGTAGATGCCGTGGTCGTCGGGGAGTCCATCGTAAGTGATGGAATCGATGGCCATTTCGTCGATAGCGAGAAAGGATGGACTGTGGATGAGATGAAATGGGGTGCTTCTGTCGAGAAAGATGGAGGTGAGACCCGCTCCAGCCCAGGATGCGATCGCAAATGTGATCCAAAGGATGGAGCGGGATCTTTCCGGGCGGGACTGTTCCCATTGGATCAACCGAAGTCCGGCGATGAGCGCGGCTGCCCCCATTACCATGAGGATCAAAGCCGGATAAGCAGGGAAGTGTTGCAGACTGCCATCCTCATAGGTCGACTGGAGCAATTCGACTGCGTAGCGTCCCGGCATGAATGCCGCCAGTTGTCGGCACCAATCGGGTAATGCGTAAAGTGGAATTCCCACCCCTCCAATCAGTATCATCGGAAGGAAGACGCATTGACCGAGGGCCTGAACCGAGGGAACGTCTTTTGCCTGAGATGTGAGGATGATCCCGATACCGAGAAACGCGAATATGACGACTGCAAACGCGATTCCAAAAGTGAGCAGTCCGGAGGGAAGCGGGGTACCATAAATCCAGTGGGCGAGGCCCAGCTGGAGTCCCACGGCGGTAAACGCCAGAATGATCCTCACGAGCAGCACTCCGGAGAGCAGAGCGTTGATGGGAACCGGAAGCAGTTGATAACGCCGCCACACTCCTTTTTCGCGTTCGGCGACCAAGGCGGTGGGCATCCCAAGGCAGGCGCTTCCGAGAATGGTAATGGTGAGGATCTGGCCGATTTCATGAAGGAGCGGAGGGTCGCCCGAGCGGAATACCGCACCGAACCCAATTAGAAAAAGGATGGGCATGATGTAACCATAGGCGATGGCTCTTCCGCTCCGGAAATTGAGCCGGAGGGTGAGGATGAAATGCCGCCAAATCCCTTTGATCATACTGTGTCGGTTTTGTCCGGGTCGGATTGCTGAAAACGTCAAAGTGCGCTGGAATGCCGGGTGAGCCGGAGGAATGCGTCTTCGAGACTGGCGACCTCCATATGGATTTCGAGGATTCTGTTGCCGGTTGCTTCCATGAGACGTCCGATTTCCCGAAGGCTTTGATTTGGATCGGATGAAGCGAGAATCCAGGCATCGCCGGATGGCGTAACCGTAACAATCCCTGGAATCGATTTAAGGTCGAGCGGGTTTGGGCACTGTGCGGTGCGAAGGCGGATCGATACGGTTTCAGAATGAAGAGAAGCCAAGCTGGCTGGTGTGCCTTGGGCAACGGTGGATCCTGAGTTCAGAACGATGACCCGATCGCAGATCCGTCGGGCTTCGTCGAGATGATGCGTGCACAGGAGGATAGCGGACCCCTTGTTTTTTTCGGCAACGATGCATTCGAGCAGGTCCTGACGCGCGGCTGGATCAAGTCCGGCGCTCGGCTCATCGAGTATGACGAGTCCAGGATTGTGAAGGAACGCGAGCGTGAGTGCCAGCCTTTGGCGTTGTCCTCCTGAAAGGTGTTGGAATCGAGTATCTGTTTGAGGGAGGAGTCCGAAGCGGTTGAGTGCCTGATCTGCATCGGGTTCGGGGGAGTAGAAGGATGCGAACAATCTTGTGATTTCAAGTGGTGTGACGGAATCGTGGAGGGAGGTGCTCTGGAGTTGAGCTCCCATCATGCGGCGCACTGTGTCGGGCTCCGAGCGGGAATCGATGCCGTTTACCTCAATCCGGCCCGAATCCGGAGTTCGCAGACCGAGGATGCACTCAACGGTGGTGGTTTTTCCCGCCCCGTTTGGACCCAGTAATCCGACGATTTCACCGGATCCGACCTCAAAACTGATGTTAGAAACCCCCTTTCTCGAGCCGTATAGCTTTGTCAGGTTCTGGACCTTCAGGATCGTGGCCATAGCAATCAAGGTATGATTCCAAGCGGGGCAGACCGCAAGTCCATTTCCCGAAACCCAACGGATGCGATATCCCTAGGGTTGGGGAGATCCTACCGAGTCGGCGATTACATCAGATTCAGCCGATGATTCCTCGGTATCAGTTGCCATGTTATCGGCCGTGGACTCTGATTCCAGAATTGGAATGGTTTTCGGGAAGAATCCCGCGTCCACCTTTCTCACGTCCTCAATGGTGAAAAAAAGATTCGGTGCATGGGTTTTGAGGGTGTTCAGTAGAAGTGGAAGCCGATTTCTGCGGGTGACCACGAATACAAGGTCCACTGGCCCTCTGGCTCCGCGTGCTGCGACAGTGGTCACGCCGAAATTCTGTTTCCTGAGAATATCCGGAATGTCTGGATTCGATTCCTGAGTGAAGATCCGGACAATCTGATATCCCAGTGCAAGCTTCTCCTCGATGACGATGCCGAGATAGGTGCCCGCAGAAAACCCGAACGCCCAGCCGAGGTAGCTGGCGATGTTGTTGAGGTTTTGCATGACCTGGGTGATTGCGACGAGCCAGATGAGGACTTCGAAGAATCCGATGATCGGGACTGCCTTCCGCATGCCTTTGTTGGCGAGGATGTGGCGCACGGTGGCCATCGAGACATCAAGCAAACGTGCGAGGAATATCAGGCCGGGTATGATGACCCAACTCATGTAGTCGATATGCTGCATTTGGGAGACTTGTGGATGAATCAGAGGATGAGTCCGGGAATGGGTGTTTCGACCACTTCTTCGACGGCCTCAATTTGGAGGTGGCACAATCCCCCTGGGGTTTCCCATTCGATTTGGTCACCCTTGGCGAATCCGATGATGGCGGATCCCACTGGTGCGAGAATCGAAAGCTTGCGCCTTTCCACATCGGCTTCATCCGGAGGGGTTAAGGTCCATTCATCGACTTCGCCTGTATCGAGATCGCGGAGGAGA
>JAFGAQ010000027.1 GCA_016933595.1 Opitutales bacterium
GTATTTGCCCAGGCCGATCAATTCGAGCCTGAGCCGGAAGGACGCTTGCACGCATTCTGTGCGGCTGTCCCCGGGAAGTGGCACTACATGGGAGTGCAGTTGTCCTGTGCGGGATCCTACCAATGGTTTGGGGACCGTCTGGGCTTCGGAGCTGATTTTCGTGTTCTCGACGCAGAAGCCGAAAAGGTCGGGGCAGGAGCGGAGGGGTTGCTGTTCCTGCCCTACCTGACTGGCGAGCGTATGCCCCATCCGGATCCTCTTGCGAGAGGGGGTTGGATAGGGCTCACGATTCGGCATGGCCGCGGGCATATGGCTCGCGCCGTGCTCGAAGGGGTGACGTTTGGCCTGCGCGAAGGGATGGAAATGATCCGGAAGCTGGGTGTGCCGATCGAGAAGGTTATCGTGGCCGGCGGCGGTGCACGTTCTCCATTGTGGAGGCAGATTCTGGCCGACAACTTCGAGAGCAGCATCGTGACCGTGAATGCGTCCGAAGGCGGTGCCTTCGGTGCAGCCATCCTCGCGATGGTCGGGGCCGGATGGTATCCGGGAGTCGAGGCCGCCTGTGGTGCGCTGATCCGGGAAACCGGTGAAACGCTGCCCGGACCGAACACGGCTGCCTACAACCGTTTGTTCCCCGTCTACAAGGGATTGTATCCGGCGCTCAAAGAGTCGTTTGCAGCGCTTTCCTGATGGGTTGTTTCGTAGAAAGCAGTGTCGGACTAATGGTTCCGGCACTGCTTTTTTGTTGTAATCAACACTTGGAAACGTGAGCCGAAATGGGTTGGCGAAATCAGCTCCAGTAGTTGTCCCTTGAGCGGGTCGGTCAGGTTGGACGGGCGGGTCACGATCGAGCGTATCGCATCCGCCGCATGCCGCATGAAAAAGGATTCCTGACGGTTGAGCTTTGGTTTCTCGAAACCCTCGCTCTTGAGCGCGTCGCCGATAAAGTCCCAGCACACGTCGCAGGTGAGGTCCTGTTCCCCCGGATCCTTGAGGATATCCGGATTCTGCGCATGTCCTTGAAACGCCCGGGCGGTGCCTTCCGGACACTCTGTGAGGATTGCCTCCCATGGTTTTCCGTAGTCAATGGTGATGAACAGTCCGGATTGAAAATCTTTCAGGATGCGGTTGAGGAGTTGTTCGGCCTCAAGCGAAACATCCACGCGGTAGCCTTCCGTGGCGGTATCCGGTAGCCTCTTGAGCATGGTGGCCTCCGATTCGCTTGGAGAATCCGGAACGATGCATTCGCACAGACTATCGTTCTCGAGCAAAATCCGGATGGGCCTCCATTGGCCATCGAGGTGAATCCAGCGTTGGAAGGGCTGGGCATCCAGCAGCTCGTTCGACATGACGATGCAGGGCTCAAGAAGCTCCACCGGGTCATCCAGCCGAAACGTACTGCAGGAAGCGAACTGTTCCGCATGAGTCGCGTCCATGATCGGATGGCCTTCCGCTCCGATTTCCACCCAGTGGTAGTCGCGCAGGTCGTCGACTTCGAGCAGGTGCTTGCATGCGTCGATCAGCAAGAGTGGAAATACCAGCGTGTGGCTGGATGACGTGTAGAAATCCGCCGCTTTGTTTTTCCCGACACGCGGTGCCTTCCGGCGGTAGTAGCCCCATTCGGGATGGTAGAGTGCCGCCCGCGTGAAGGTCTCGTAGTCAAGCAGACCTTGTGGATCAGTGAGTGCACCAAGGCCAGTCGCGATAACCGGCTGAATGGGAAAGGCTGAAGAAATGCGATTCATGCAAAACCGGAAGTGTGATCCTATAACCAAAAATGGCAAGGTTCGCGATAAAGGGGTTGATTCCCATTCGAAAACCCGTTTAGTCTCGCCCTTTATTGGATCCCATCGAGTGATCGGTGGGTTCACGATGAGTGGAGAGATGGCAGAGTGGCCTAATGCGCTGGTTTGCTAAACCGGTATACGGGTAAAACTGTATCGGGGGTTCGAATCCCCCTCTCTCCGCCATTCGAC
>JAFGAQ010000249.1 GCA_016933595.1 Opitutales bacterium
AATCTGGAGGCAATTGAAGAACCGTTCAGGGAGCGCATCTGGTGGACTCCGCTGAAGGTGCCCGGTCACGAGGATCAGGTGCTGAGTGCCCACCGTTTCGGCGAGGGTAGGGTTTGGGAAAATGTGGCTCCGGGTTTTACCAATGTGATCTATGATGTTCGCGTTTCGAATGGCGTGATAACCGTTGTACTCGATCTCGGAGGCGTGATCCAGTCGGAGGACGGAGGCGTGAGCTGGCGCCAATTGTCCTACCGGTTTCCCGGCAACGGGGTCTATTCCAGTTTCTTCAGTTGTGATTTATCTCCGGTTGATCCGGATCTGATTATTCTGGGTGGTTCGTGGTTGAGCCGCACCCGGGATCACGGCCAGGTATGGGAGGAGATCTATCCGGCGTCTTCAAACTCCCTTCCACCCTTCAAGCTTTCTCCCGCAGCCGGAGATCAGCATGCCGGCTTTCGCGACTGTTTTGGGCGCGTGCGTTTCAATCAGGACGGAAGTCGGGTGTTCGCCGCGCTGGGTGCCTTTGGGCATGACTTTAAGCCACGGTTCAAGCACTGGGATGCAGAGGCGGATATGGCGACTCAGTATTCGGGGAAGATGGTGTATGTGGGTGATGCCTCGGCCACTGCGTTTTCGGCTTATGCTTTGGGCGAATCATTCGCGGGAATCCGTTGCATCGCTCCGCATCCGACCAACCCGGACATTGTGTATTTCTCCTTTGGCGATGGTTCTTTGTATGTCACCCGTAACGCTACCCAACCGTCAGTCACTTTCACCCAACTGAGCTACTTAAGCGGGTATCAGGTCATCGATATCGATGTGTCGGAAGGAATCCAGCCCGACATGCTCCTCACTGTTGTGTCCTTGCAGCCGGCCAACCCGGCATCTTCCGCCGATACGCGGGTCTTTAAGATTTTCAAGGCGACGGATTTGGGAGTTTCCACTCTCGCCTGCAACGAGATTGCTTTCAAGGACTCGAACGGGTCGGTCCTTACCTATTCTCCACCGGTTTCTGCCAAGTGGAATCCAAGGGTTGCAGACGGTGTTTTTGTGGGGATCCGGGATGTGCCTTTCATACTGGTATCAGATGATTCGGCACAGAGTTTCAAGAAGGTGGGTTTCCCGGAATCTCTCGTGCATGGCTTGTCGCGGTTTTATACTTCCCCCCAGTGGTTTGCCTTGGATCGGAGTTCCTCTCTCGCCGTTACCTGGTCTTGCATTGGAGGGTGGTTCAGTAATGACGGTTTTGCCACTTGGAATGATCTGCTGATGAAACCAATCCTGGACGGCACGACCCGTTTCCTCGGGAATAAGGGCTTGGGTTTTGCGGAATCCGTAATGGACATCAAAACCGCAGGAGGGAGGGCCTATCTTTGCACCAATGACCATGGACTTTTCAGGAGCAGGGGAAGCGACTATGGATTGTGGGAGCCGATTTCTGATAATGCGGGGATGCCGATGGATTCACAAGGGAAGCCCAGCAGTTTGTTTTTTCCGATGGGAGTCAGACCGGACGGTCAAAAGCTATATGCAGTGGCCCGTGGTGGTGCGGATCCGTATTCGACATCTGATATGAAGTTGGTCCGGAGTCTGGATTCCGGCAATACGTGGGCGGATGTGACCGCGTTGTTGTCTTCCGAGCCATTATTGTCGAGCGAGTTTGTTCCGATGGAGTTCGTTTTCGGACAAGGGGCCGGTTATGAATGGCTGATGTTCGACAAAGCTTTGTTTGTGTCGACTGATAATGGACTGAACTTCTCTCAGGCTGTTCTACCCGCGGGATTCTCGGGATGCACCTTTCGCAACCTGTGGTATGATGCCCAAAGGTCGATCCTCTATGTCAGTTGCACCGAAGGGCTTCTTCGCAGTCGTGACGGTGGGCTGACTTGGGAGGAGCTGACAAGGACCTATGTCAAGGCTGTAGGCGGAAATGCGCAGGGGGATCTTGTGCTTCTGATGGGGAGTCAGTTGGTATTGGCCCCATTGGAATGGGTCAATGAAAGGGCCGGGAATGATCTCTTTGAGTCGGGTATTCCCCGCACATTTGTAAAGGCGACGATAGGGGATACGTTGACTGAAATCACCACCTCGCAGACCCAGTTCACGGAAGTCTTTTGTTCGGCA
>JAFGAQ010000250.1 GCA_016933595.1 Opitutales bacterium
AAAGTCTACCACTACCGGCGTGACGTGATGGCCGCAGCGGATATCACCACCCTGCGGAATTGTGCGTCGACCCTGGAAGCAGCCTATAGGGACAAGAAGACCAAGGAAGCGGATCTCGAAGCGGCGCTCCACGCTCAACACGAGATCCTTTCGAAAGTCGGCGGCGAGATTTACCCGGTGCGGTTCGTGAATGATAACGTGGAAACCTTGCTCGCGATCGCCATCGTTATCCTGAGCTTCCGCCTGTTCTTTTTCCAGCCCTTCGTCATTCCCACCAGCTCAATGTATCCGACCTACTTCGGACGTGAGCCCGACGCGGTCTCCCAATCCGAAAAAGCCCCACCCATCCACCAACGGATCCTGCGCAAAGTCCTGCGTGGGGCCTCCCATTACAAAGTGGAGGCCAAAGCATCCGGAACGATCTCCATTCCATTGGGAGGAAATCCCGAGCGGGGAACGATTCATGGATTCGACTGGAAGCAAGTCAGAGGCCGGAAATGGGCCGGACTTCTCCCCGCCGACTACCGCGAATACACCATCTATGTGGGAGACACCCGCCACACCATCCGGGTTCCCCTCGAATTCAATCTCGACAATGTCTTGCTCGAGGCATTTTTCCCGGAAGCGGAAAGCCTTGCGGACGCCTATCGCAGCTTGGTAAACAAACGGGATGGGATCACCTTTGAGAATGGCAGAGTCCGCCTGTCGACCTTAAAAGAGGCTACAAAAGGGCAATCCATTCTGCGTTTTGACATCCTCATGGGGGATGCCCTTTTCGTCAACCGGTTCTGGTATCACTTTGCGCCGCCGAAAGCGGGAGATCCCATCGTGTTCCGCACCGGCGGTTTCGCAAATCGCGCAGGGTATCCAAGCATGCTGACCGATGACAAATACTACATCAAACGGCTCGCGGGCATGCCGGGTCAGAAGCTAGACGTGAAAAACCACACCCTTTTTGCAGATGGAGTCCCGGCGTCCGGTGCCGGTGCGTTCGACAAGAACGCCCAACAAGTTGAAGATTACCCCGGCTACACCAATGTGGGGCTCCTGCAGGCTGGCATGAGTTACGAAGTCCCTCAGGGAACCTACTTTGCAATGGGCGACAATTCATCGAACAGCTTTGACAGCCGTTACTTCGGCCCCGTGCCCGAAAAGGAAGTCATCGGCAAAGCCGCATTCATCTACTTTCCCTTTACCAAACGTTGGGGGCCCGCGAAGTGAGCATCATTTGCCTCCAGCCTGACTGCCGACAGAACCCCGTCGTCGTGAGTCCACGGCAAAAAACCCGCTCACCTAACGCGCCAACCCGGCATCCGGACACATAGTAATCCAATTGCACGACCCATGATCCGCTTGATGCTTCAGTGCCCCGATAGCCGGACCATCAACACCTGCCCCGGTCAGAGCACACAAGTAATATGAACGAAGTCAGAGACGATCCGGCAATGGTTGAACGGGCTCTTCTCGTTGGAATCGAACGCCAGGGGCAAGGGCAAAACGACACCCTTTCGATGCTCGCCGAACTGGTCGAATTAGTCGAGACGCTGACCATCAAAGTGGTCGAAACCACATGGATCAAGCTGCGCCAGCCTCAGGCGGCCTACCTTCTTGGCGAGGGACAAGCCAACGATATCGTGGCACTCGCCAAGGCAAACGAGTGCGATGTAATCGTGTTCGACGATGAACTCACGCCGGGACAACAGCGCAATTGGGAAAAGCTGGCGAGATGCCTCGTGATCGACCGGCAGGAGGTCATTATCGACATCTTTGCGCGCAGGGCGCAGACACGTGAAGCGAAGCTTCAGGTCGAACTCGCCCGCATGGAATACAACTTACCTCGCCTCAAGCGGGCATGGACCCACCTCAGCCGCCAACGCGGCGGTGGTGTGACCCAGCGCGGCGAAGGCGAAACCCAGCTCGAGCTCGACCAGCGTTTCGTTCGCAGCCGCATCGCCAAACTCAAGGTTGAGCTTTCCGAAGTCATCCGGCACCGCAAGGTTCAACGCAACAAACGCACCCGCATTCCCCTCCCGACCGCTGCCATAATTGGCTACACCAACGCGGGAAAATCATCGATCCTCAATCACCTGACACGTTCCACTGTTCTGGAGGAAGACAAGCTTTTCGCCACTCTTGATCCCACCTCACGCCGGCTCAAGCTACCCTGCGGCCAAACTCTCATCCTCACCGAT
>JAFGAQ010000251.1 GCA_016933595.1 Opitutales bacterium
AGGATGGTTCGGCAATGACCGTTTGCGTGTCCAGTTGAATGAGTGTGAGAATCGAAATCGACAGTGAAGACAGGGGCTTGTCCCTGAATCTCCGGGAGCTGTGGGACTACAAGTTCCTGGTGTTGTTGTTTGTGCGCAGGGATTTCGTCGCGAAGTACAAGCAGAATGTGCTTGGGCCATTATGGTTCATCATCCAGCCCTTGTTGATGACAGTGGTGTTTACGGTGGTATTCGGCAACATCGCAGGGATATCGACCGATGGGGTGCCCCCGATGCTCTTCTACCTGTCCGGATTGACGATCTGGAACTATTTCGCGCTGAGTTTTGCGGCCAATTCGACCATTTTGGTGACCCAATCCGCCCTGTATACGAAAGTGTATTTTCCCCGGATGAGCCTCCCGATCGCCAACGTCCTTGCCGGGTTGATGTCGTTTCTTGTGCAGCTGTTGCTGTTTCTGGTGTTTCTGTTGTATTTCCGGCTCAAAGCCGGGGGCGAGGTGGCCTATGGACCGAATTGGACGGTGGCCGGTGTGCCGGTGTATCTTGCGGTGGCGGGTGCATTCAGTCTCGGCTGCGGTTTGTGGATGTCGGCCCTTACGGCGAAATATCGTGACCTTGCCCAGCTTGCGGCGTTTTTTGTGCAGATCGGGATGTATGTAACTCCAGTGATCTATCCGCTCTCCGGTGTATCCGGAAAGATGGCATTCTGGCTTGGGCTGAATCCGATGACGAGCGTGGTGGAGGCTTTCCGATATGCTTTCCTTGGGCAAGGCACTTTCAGCCTGCAATCACTGGCCTATGGGGCGGGACTATCGTTCGTGTTCATGCTGAGCGGAATGTTGGTATTCCAACGCGTACAGCGGAGTTTTGTGGATTCAGTGTAGGAGGGAATGGCATGTCTGAACCGATGATTCACGCTGAGAATCTTTCCAAGCGCTATGTTCTGGGGGCATTTGGAGCGGCCTCTTTCCGGGATGAACTCACGGACCTGTTTGACCGTGTGGTGGGGCGTGCGGAACGCCGCAATCCGTCCTCTTCATCCAACCGCGAGTTTTGGGCGCTGGACAAGGTGTCGTTCGATATTGGGGAGGGCGACACGGTTGGACTGATCGGTCGCAATGGTGCGGGGAAGTCCACCCTGTTGAAGATTCTTTCGCGCATCACCACTCCGACCCGAGGCAAAGTAACGATGCATGGAAAAGTGGCGGCACTACTCGAGGTGGGGACCGGATTCCATCCGGATTTGACCGGTATCGAAAACGTGTATCTGAATGGAGCCATCCTCGGTATGAAGCGATGGGAGATCCGTTCCAGGCTGGATAGCATTCTGGAGTTTTCGGGTGTGGGACCGTTTGCGGACACTCCTGTCAAACGCTATTCGAGCGGGATGCGGGTGCGCCTTGCGTTTGCGGTGGCGGCTCATCTTCGGCAAGACATTTTGATCGTGGATGAAGTGTTGGCTGTGGGCGATCATGATTTCCAACGCAAATGCCTGGGCAAAATGGGTGAGGTCGCCAGACAGGGGAGAACCGTGATCTTTGTGAGCCATAACATGTTTGCCGTCAGTCGTTTGTGTGCGAAATGCATGTATCTGAAGGACGGCCGCTTGATGGGAATGGGCGACACACGGGAGATCATTTCGGACTATTTGCGCGACTCGATGGGGCAGAGCGGATGTGCGCGCTGGGAGAAAGGTTTCGCAGAGCCCGGAGTTGAGGATTTTGCGCTGCTCGGAATCGAGCTGGTTGGGCCTTCGGGTGAAGTTGACAGTCGTTTCAGTGTGGTGGACCCGATTGTGCTCCGGTTTGAGTTTGAAGCCAGTCAGCCGATCTGGGCCTTTCAGATTGACGTGATGATACGGTCGGAGGACGGTGTGCTCATCCTGCGGGTGAGCAACAATGATGACCCGAGTATGAACCGTTTTCTGGAAGCAGGTCGGCATGTGTATGAACTGACCTTGCCGTCATATCGGCTGAACGAAGGCTCTTACACGATCGGAGTTCAGGCGCATTCGCGAAACAGCCGCTTTCTTTTCAGGTTGGAGGATCTTTTGAGTGCCGAAGTTGAATTGATTGCCCGCAACAATGAACAGCTTCTGAAATCGGAGGGACTCCTCTATCCGGAGGTTGAATGGAAACGGCATCGTTCGGAATGCCGTGGGACAGAACAACGGGAAACCTAATACCGCATCATGGGTGGATCAGCGAATTCCCGGGAGTCGGGTAGCGAGAATGACAGCGCCGGGCGTGTGGTATTTTTTATGAGGCCCGGTCGCGGGGCGGTTGAGACCCGGGTCGGGCAGGGAGTGAGTCCATCGGATTTTCTCTATGGTTTCGGTGAGGTGCGGCGCGTTTTGAAGGGGACGGTGTTGGTGGAAGCCGAAACCCCGCTGAAGGGGACTTTTGTTGCCAGATGCTGGAGCTGGCTGGAAGAACGCTTGTTTCCACTGACGGGGTTCAGGATGCTATTGCCGGCTGTGTATTCCAACTGGAAGGCACTGAGCCGGGCCCGGTTGATCGTGACCAATATCGATTCGATCGGGATGCCTTTGATGATCTGTCGCGCGATGGGTTTGCTCAATGCCCGGTTGATCCACATATCGCAGGGAACCACAAATGCGTTGGAGCGGAGTCCGCATGAGGGAATCCGTGATATGTGCCAATCAATGTGGATCCGGACATGTTATCGCGAGACGGACCGGGTGGTGGTTTTGGGGGTCGGGGCGCGCGATGCGCTGGTGTGCCGTGTGCGGGTTGCTCCGGACCGTGTGGTTTGTTTGCAGTTTGGCGTTGATACGGATTTCTGGAGCCCCGGGCGGGAAGAACGGACGGATCATCCGTACCTGTTGAGCGTGGGTAGCGATGCCGGGCGGGACTACGATACGCTGCTTCAAGCCGTGTTTCCGTTGCCGTTGAAGGTGGTGACCCGCTTGCCGCTAAAAGTATCGAAGGCCGGAGTTGAGGTGGTATCCGATTTGACTGACGAGGCGTTGAGGGATCTTTACCGAAATGCCGTGGCGGTTCTCATCCCATTGCATGACATTTCCCAGCCGTCAGGGCAGAGTGCGACGCTGCAGGCAATGGCTTGTGGATGCACGGTCGTGATCACGAAAACCCGGGGGTTTTGGGACCCGGATGGGCTGATCCGAGGCGTTCATCTGGAAATGGTCAAACCTGGTGATGCGAGGGATTGGGAGCGGGTGGTGGCTGGTGTGATTCCGGATCCGCAGGCACGTAACAGAATGGGGCTGCTCGCGCGGTCGGTGGTTTGTGAGCGATATGGGGTGGCTCGCTTTGGTGCTGAACTGGCGGATTATTGTCGCCGTGCTTTGGAACAGTCGGAATATCCGCAAGTCTGACGGTTTAACATTGTGAAGTGTGTGCTGTATCCTATGTAAGAATTGATTCGCCAAGTCACACTCAAAACAGGAAAACCATTTTATTCATGAGCCTGCACCTGAAATATCTGCTCAAGACCATGCTCTACCGGTATACTCCGGGAGGCTGGGGTTACTATCGCTACCTCCGTTCCCTCAAGAAGGAGGACTATGTGCACGAGCGGGATAAGCATCCCGTGCGGAACAAGCATCAGCGCGATGAAGGATGGAAATCCGAGTCCCGCGGCGGATTGGTTTACCGTGACTATTCCAGTTACGATGAGTATGTGCAGCATCAGATTCAGAAATTTGATGAGATCCTAAAAATGGGGGTCGGATACACCAACACGATTGTCACCACTTACCGGAAACGATTCCACCGGCGTTTCCGGCATTTGCCGGACTATCTGGGGAAGGACGCCCGGATTCTTTGTGCGGGAGCACGGCAGGGAACGGAAGTGGAAGTGCTGCGTGATCTTGGTTTCCGGAATGCCTATGGGATAGATCTCAACCCCGGGCCAAACAACCGTTGGGTGGTGGAAGGCGATTTCATGCATCTGGCTGAAGCGGATTCAAGTATCGACCTGTTCTATACCAATGCGGTGGATCATGCCTTCGATCTCGATGCGTTTTTCAAGGAACACGCACGGGTGATCAAACCCGACGGCTATGCGATCTATGACATCGGAGTGGATGCGAAAGGCGGGATCTTCGAGGCGGTGAGCTGGGATTCCGACTCGGTCGTGTTTCAGATGATGTTAAAACATTTCCGCAGGGTGGTGAAGGTGGAAACCGAGTCCGACTGGCAGTGGATTCTGCTTCGTGAGCCCATCAAGGGATGAACCCGATGGGAATGGACTCAAGTGGATCTGGATCCTTCTTCAAAACGGTTGGAATCCGTTGGGCATTGATGGGCTAATCCGGACATGGAGATGCAGGTTTTGGATGCGTGTAAGATAGTGGGTATTTGCCTTGTCAGAAATGATGACCGGTTTCTCGATCAGGTGATCCGCAATGCCTTGGCTTTTTGTGATGAGCTGATTCTCGCGGACCACGGTTCCACGGATGGAACGGCGGACATTTGTCGGAAATGGAAGGATCAGGACCCACGGGTATCCTACCATCGGATTGCTCATCCCTCTGAATCCCACGAGCTGATCCGTCCCTATGCGGGAACGCGCACCTGGGTATTTGGGGTGGATGGGGATGAACTCTATGAGCCGGACCGGCTTCAGCTTCTCCGGACGCAAATCCAGTCCGGGCGTTTCGCAGAGACGTGGCAGGTGATGGGAAAAGTGCTGCACTGCGTTTCATATGATGAGGACAACGGCGTTGCCACCGGATACCTGGCCCGGCCAGCACGTCCCATGACGAAGCTGTATAATTTTTCCCTGATCCGCGATTGGGAAGGGCCATGCAGCGAGCGGATGCACCATGGGCGAGTGGTGTTCCGGGATGGTCGTGCGGAGGGGGAAAAGGATTGCGCGGAGTCGGAATTGGATTGGGACAAGGCGGTGTTCCGGTGCCTGCACATGGTCTTTGTTCCCCGCAGTTCGATCCAGCAAAAAGGGCAGGTCGCCCGGCCAAACATCGCTGAGAAAAATGCATGGGGGTGGGTTGCAAAGCTGCGCTACCATTTCGCGTGCATGCTGGGACGCGAACCGGATTCCCGGACAAAACAGGATGCCTACATGAGGGGACCGCTTTGCACGATTTCAACCGATAGTTTTTTTCAATCATGAAACCCGATTCGCAACTCTTGGCCGCGCTCCGGTCAAAACACCTTATCTTTACTGTGACCTCCGGACGGAGCGGTTCTCATTTTCTTGCCCGTGTCATGGGATACGTTCCGCGTATGACGGTGTTTCACGAAGAAAAAGAGCACAGCTTTCACCATTACCTGAGGGCTGCCCAGAGCGATCGGGAAGTGGCCGAACGTTTCCTGTTGGAGGAGAAACTGCCCTTCATAGCGGCATGCAAGGATCCCGTGTATTTTGAAGCGAGCCACCTTTTCTGCAAAGGATTCTTTGAGCCGATGCACGCATGGGGACTGACTCCGGATCTGGTGATCCTGACCCGCAACATCCGGGAGATATCGGCGAGTTTGTTCCAGTTGGGGACCATTCCCGGGCGCACAGAGAAGGCGCTGACGTTTTACCTGAGCCCGGAGGATCCAACGGTGCATCCTGTGCCCGGATGGACGTCCTGGTCGGACTACCAACTGTGCTACTGGTATTGTCTGGAGATCCAGAGGCGTGCGGAGGTTTACGAAAAAATGGCACTCGCCGCCGGGGCCAAGGTGGTGAGGATTGACCTGAATGAGCTCAAGCAATGGAGTTGCTACAAGCCGATGCTGCGTGGTTTGGGGCTGCCCTTGCCGGGCTTGCTGGATCGTTTGCGGTTTATCAAAAACTCGGATCGAAAGGCCGGTGATTTTTCGGCCGCCAAACAGACCATCCCGCTTCCAGAGGACCGGGAGTCGCAGGAAGCCGAAGTTTGGCGGGCTTTTGAGGGATTGGACATGGGGAGCCGCAATACGAAGCAATGACAGAGGAGCACACACCGCAGATCCATGTTGCGACGGTCCACATGGATTCAGGATATACCGATTGGGCGGGTATACAGCACGCTTTCTTGAGCCGGCACATGCGGGCCCCGTTTTTCCTGTATGGTTTTTTTGAGTCGGACCCGGGTGATATCGCCAGGCAATACCGCTACGTTGCATGGCCGCGAATCCGCGACCATGCAACCAAGCTCAACCTGCTCGCGAACCTCATTTGTTTTGCGGCCGGGAGTGATGATGACTGGATTGTGTTCATCGATGGCGATGCCTTCCCGATTGGCGATGTTGTGGGGTATCTGGAAGCTGCGTTGAAATCCTATCCACTGGTCGCGGTTCAACGGCTTGAGAATCGCGGGGATATCCAGCCTCACCCGTGCTTCTGCGCGACTACGGTCGGGTTTTGGAAGTCGATCCGGGGAGATTGGTCCAAGGGACACAAGTGGGTCAACTCGGAAGGAATGAAAGTCAGCGATGTGGGAGGCGCTCTGTTGGGCATTTTGCTGGAGAAACAGCTGGAATGGAAACCCATGCTCCGGACCAACCGTGTGGACCTGCATCCCCTGCTATTTGGGATCTATGGAGACATGATCTATCATCATGGAGCCGGATTCCGCCAGCCGGTCTTGCGTGCGGATCATCCCGCATTCGGAAGCGGAGGATCCAAGCGATCCACATGGGAGCGACTGGTGGATATGCTTATTCCGCCGAATCGGGATGCTCTTTGGATTCACAGGGCACGCATGCTCTTGTCGCCCGCCACCCGCCGGGCCAGGGTGATTGTCAAGGAGAACGAAAAGCTTTCGCTTGAGGTGATCGCGGAAATGGAGCGTAATCCCAATTTCTTCGAACGCTTTCTTGGCCGGACGGAATCACCATGAAAAAAGGGACTGCAAAGATTGTTTTCACCTGTTTCCCGATGCGGAACAGGGGATATTTCGAGTGGTTGTATACCGGTCTTCAGATACTCGAACAGCGGAGTGTTCTGGCGCTTTCTCACGAGGGCGGTTCTTTGGACCGGTTTTTCCGCGGGCATCCGAGGGTCTTCGGCAAGCTGCTGGAGCGGTTTCCCGATTCCATGGGAATGCTAGCCCCGGTGGACTATTTCGCGCTGGCGGGGCGATATGAGCGGGGCGGAAAAAGCGTGACCTTCGCTTACGACGTGACGGATGCTCCCTTCAATTATGCGTTGGCGTGGTTGGAGTGTGCGGATCTCTATTTCAAGATGCAATGCCCATCGGACTGGGATGAATTAGGGTTCCCTTTGAGCACAACGGTGAGGGTACCGTATCATCCGGAAGTATTGAGGAGCCGGCACAAGATCCGGCCCACGATGTCGACAGGCGGGATCACGAGCACCTTGGATTTGAAAAGAAACCTCGGCGTGCTCGCATCCGATCGTCAACGGATCGCATCCCGCAAGGACATCCGCATTTTTGCATCTTTCGGGAGCGACCGTGGTCCGGGTCCATGGGAGGCCGACCGGTTGCCACCTGCGCCTCATAACTTCCATAATGAGCGCAGCCTTGTGGGGCTCCTCGGGTCGGGAGTCGGGCATCCGAATGAGAAACGCGGGGAACTGGTCCGGCGCTTGCGGTCATGGAACAAGGCGGACGTGGATGCCCGGATCTGGAATAGTCGTGACCCTTCGATTCAAGGGGATGCTTTCGCATGGAATGACTACCTGGTGAAAGTCTCCGGGTCCGTTTTCAATGTGAACATATCCGGATTTCGCCGCAGTGCCCCGTTCCGGATCATCGACACGTTGCGAATGGGAAGCATGGTCGCGACCGATAATCTGGCGGTGCTGTGGTATCGTCCATTCGATCCGGATCTCGAAGTTCATTCGATTGGAGAACTCGGGTATGAAGCACGGGACCGGGTTAATTGGGCGGGCGCGGAGCATGAGCTATCAAGGCTGTATGATCTTGCGGATTCGAGGCGGAACTGCGGTCGGGAGGTCTTGGCGTGTTTCGATGAAAAATGGCATCCGGAGCGCTTGGCATCGTATTTTGTGGAGGAATGCGAAAAGGTTCTTGAGGGCGGTGTGGGCTGATGGGATGGGTATATGGATCGCCGCATGCATCAGGAGTGTGAAAATGGGGTCTTTTTCTGTGGCGTGAGCCCGTGAAGGTGGATTGAAATATGCTTTTCAATAGTCCAGTCTTCATCTTTCTGTTCCTGCCGCTCACGTGGGTGTCGTTCGCCATCCTGGTACGTTGGATACCCGGTAGGAAACGGTGGCCAATCGGGCTCCTGCTTTTTTCGTCTCTGGTATTCTACGGATGGTGGGATTACCGTTACCTTGCGCTGTTGTTGGGCTCGATTGTCTTCAACTACGGTGTGGGCCTGTTGCTATCGAAGCCAAAGCCGAAACGCGTGCTGCAATGGATTCTTGGCTTTGGGGTGGGGATCAACGTGTTCCTGCTGGGGATCTTCAAATACCTCGATTTCGCAATTGAATCGCTGAATGCGTTTTCCGGAACCGAAATTGAGCCCGTCGGGATTGTATTGCCCTTGGCGATATCGTTTTTCACGTTCCAGCAAATCGCGTATCTCGTGGATTGCTATTCCGGTCGGGTAAAGGATTCCAGTTTCGTGAACTATGCATTGTTTGTGTCGTTTTTTCCGCAACTGATTGCCGGCCCGATCGTGCACCATGGTGAGGTCTTGCCCCAGTTCAATGATCCTGCGACGCGCCGCATTGACTGGGACAATGTTGCGTGCGGGGTTTTTCTATTCGTGCTGGGGCTCGCCAAGAAGGTTTTGCTGGCGGATCAGCTGTCACCTTTTGTTCAGGCAGGTTATGGGAGTCCGGGCGCATTGACCGCGGGGGATGCCTGGATGCTGAGTCTGACCTACAGCATGCAGTTGTTTCTGGACTTTTGCGGATACAGCGAGATGGCGATCGGCCTGGCCCGCATGTTTAACATCCGGATACCCGTCAATTTTCTGAATCCATATCGCGCGGTGAACCTTCAGGATTTCTGGAGGCGTTGGCATGTGACGCTATCGGTGTTTTTGCGGGACTACCTCTACATTCCGCTGGGAGGGAACCGGTCGGGTTCGATCCGGGTCGGGTTGAATGTGATGCTCACGTTTGCGATTGGCGGCATATGGCACGGGGCGGGTTGGAACTTCCTGTTGTGGGGCTTGCTGCACGGTTTCGGCCAAGTGCTGGTCCGTGTGTGGCGAGGGGCGGGAAGGCGGATGCCGCTTATGGCGGGGTGGGTGTTGACCTTCCTTTTTGTGAATGCCGGATGGGTGTTTTTCCGCGCCCCCGATTTCGGATCGGCATGGACGGTTCTGGCAAAAATGCTTGGGGTGAGCGGTGAAAGTGGGCCGGGCCTTGGTTACATAACCAATCCGTTTCTGATTGGGCTTGTCGGCGTGAGCGCATGGGTGAGTCTATTCCTACCATCGACCCGCAGACTCGTGGAAATGCGGCCTGGAGTCATTCATGCTGTTGTGATTGTGGTCTTGTTTGTGGCCTGTGTGATGCGCCTCCAGGATCATTCGGAATTCATCTATTTCAGGTTCTGACATGATGAAAGAAACTGACAGTGAGGAACTTCCCTTGGCCTTGATCCGCATCGGCCGGTCCTCGTTCGGGCGCATGCTCGGCTGGCTGTATCGCCCGGTTTCTCCAAGGGGCTGGTTATGGAGTGTGGGGGTCAGTATCACGTTTCTGTTGCTGGTTATTGGAGTTTTCAATTACACGGTGGATTCCAAACTGTTTTTTCTTTCGGGTGGAACAAAGGAAGTGATCCGCCAAGGCGCTGAAAATGTTATGGAGGGGCGGGCGGTGGTGCTCATTCCAATCGATAACCTGGAGCAGCGCTTTTTCCAGCGATGCGTGATCGAAGCGATGGATGCACCGCGGGAGTGTGTGGTGTTGGGTTCATCCAGAGTCCAGTTTGTATCGTCCGGGAGCTTGGGGATGGATAGCAGGGAGGTTTTCAATCATTCGATTCCGGCTTCGGGAATCAGGGATATGGTCGCAGTTCTGGGAATGTATCGGCTGCAGCATGGCCGATACCCCGACCGGATCATTCTGGGTCTCGATCCGTGGATGTTTGAACCCTACGAAACAGAGTTTCGCTGGGTGAGTGCGCTCGCCGATTACCGGGCCGCCGCGGGCGGGATTTGGGCCTCCCAAGGATGGAGTGGGGAAGGAATCCATGCCGGATTCTTGTATGCCAGAAAAGTTTGGCGTTTGGTGGATTGGGGATACACCCGCGATAATCTGAAGGCACTCATTAAAGGAGAATCGAAATCGCGGCTTTTGTTGGCCGTGGATCCGGGCAAAGTCAATGAGGTCCCTTACCATGTGATTTATCCGGATGGTTCACGGGAGTGGGCTTTTCCGAGAGAACCGGACGGGTCGGTTTCCGCTGAATCCGCCCGGGCCTTGGGGTTGGATCATGCGGCTAGCCGCATGCCCGATTTCGGATTTCAAGATAAGCGACTGAGGATGCTGCGGGATGTGATCCGCTATTTGCAGGAATCCGGGGTAGGGGTGCAGGTTTTGATCCCACCCATGCATCCGGATTACATTGGTTGTCTCGGGGCAAGCGACTATTTGGAAAGTTTGCGTCGTCTGGATGCACAGCTTGTTGATCTGTGTGGTGACCTGCAGGTTGAACGGATGGGCGGATTCACAGCAATCGATGGTTTGGGCCCGGGGGATTTTTTTGATTCCTCCCATCCCGCAAAATGGGTATACGATCGTTTGTTGAGTTCAATTTCGGGAAATCCGTCCTCATCTGGAGTTCAGGATGAACCATCCGATTAGCGCAGGACTATCCATTCACACAACATGAAAGCATTGATTACTGGATCCACCGGAATGATTGGTGGCCATTTTGTCCGGATGCTCCGGGACAAGGGTTGGGACGTGCACGGGTTGGCCAGGCCCAGTGCCGCGAGCCGGATGTATGAGTCGTGGGACTACCCGGTGCATCGCGTGGATCTTCTGGATCGTGAGGCAACTGCCCGGACCATCGGGAGAATACAGCCGGACTGGGTCATACACATGGCGGCACAGGCTTTCAATGGCACGTCCTGGGAGATGGAGTCCTACACGCATATGGTGAATTTCAACAGCACCCTCAATGTGCTATGGAGCGTCCGGCAGAGCGTGCCCGGAGCCGGGGTGTTGCTGGCTTGCAGCAGTGCGGAGTATGGCTGTGTGGATCCATCGGAGTGCCCATTGAAGGAGGATCGCCCCTTGCGACCGGTCACGCCCTATGGGGTCAGTAAGGTTTCGGGCGAGGTACTGGGCTTCCAATACCATGCGAACTACGGAACCCGGGTTTTCCTCCCGCGTCTGTTTATTCATGTCGGGACCGGGCATCCTCCCGCGACTGCCATCCAGAATTTTGCGCGGCAATTGGCTTTGATCCGCAAAGGACGAATCGATCCGGTGCTGAAGGTGGGCAGGCTGGACACCGCACGTGATTTCATCGATGTCCGCGACGGGGTGTCCGCTATGTTGGCTTTGATGGAGAGAGGTCAGCCCGGAGTTCCCGTGAATATTTGCAATGGCGTGGCTCCGAAAATTGAAGAAGTGTTGAATTTGTTGATCGAGATTGCAGGGGTTCCGGTTCGCATTGAGTCAGACCCGGCGCTCATGCGATTGTCGGATGAGGCGGTTTTGTTGGGCGACAACTCGCGGTTGAAGCAGTTGGGCTGGACTCGCCGGTATGCACTTCGGGAAACCCTGGAAGCGGTGTTCTCCGATTGGATGAACCGGATCGCCTGACCTTTGGCATTGCATTTGCGCGGGGAACCGGATTGGAGCAAGTCATGTCATTGAGGATATTTGGAGTCGTAACGACTGTGCAGGCACCAACGGAATGCATGGTGCGACTGGCGAAAGCATGGCCTGGCGAGAAGGGTTCGTTGTTGGTAGCGGGAGATCGGAAGGGGCCTTATTCCTATCCTCTGGAGGGTGCGCGGCTGGTAACCATAGAGGATCAACTCCAGCTTCCCTACGCATTGGCCCGTGTATTACCGGAAAAGCACTATGCGCGAAAGAACCTCGCCTACCTCATGGCCATGGAACAACGGGCTGAGCTCATCTATGAGACAGACGATGACAATGCGCCCTTGCCGGATTGGGCAGTTCGTGGGATGCGTTGTGCCTCCCACCAATGGAGCTATCCGGGATGGGTGAATGTATACCGTTGGTTTTCGGATAAGTTGATCTGGCCGCGTGGATTGGCGTTGGATGCGATCCGTGGCACCGATTTGTCGAAGGTATCCATGGACATGTCTTTCGCGGACTGCCCTGTTCAGCAGGGCTTGGCCAACGGATCGCCCGATGTCGATGCGATCTGGAGACTCGTATGCGATGAAGCGGTAAGCTTTGAGGATGCCCCGAGTGTGCGGCTGGCCAAGGGGACGTGGTGCCCCTTCAACAGTCAGTCCACCTGGTGGTGGCCGGAGGCGTATCCCCTGATGTATCTTCCCAGTCTGGTCCCTTTCCGGATGACCGATATATGGAGGAGTTTTGTTGCGCAGCGATGCTTGTGGGCGATGGATCGGGAGTTGGTTTTCCATCGGGCAGAGGTCGTGCAAAACCGTAATCCCCACACGCCGTATCATGATTTTGTGGATGAGGTGAAGGGTTACCTGCGCAATCCGGAAATCCGGACTGCTCTCGAGGCGGTTGAACTTAGGGAAGGTTCACTCCATCTTGGGACGAATCTCCACCTTTGCTATGAAGCCCTCGTAAGAATAGGAGTGGTGCCTTCCGCGGAAATGCCGTTATTGGAAGCGTGGATCGCGGATTGTGAGGCGGTCAGTGCCCGCATGGGATCCACCGGAAACTAAGGGAGGAGGCTGAGCAACCGTGGCTATAGGAGGAGGCAGTCGGGCTATGTGGAAGGAGCTGGCGCTCCGGATGCTGGCCGGTGTCGAAAACCTGACCCATCGGGGCCAATCTCCTGTGGTATTCGTACCCAGGCTTAATTTGGGTGTGGGCGGTCCCCGAACCTTCATGGCCCTGTTGGTCGAAGGGTTGCGCAAACGCGGAATGCGGGTGACGTCGAACCGCATGGTGAGAGCCGATGCGGCGATTATTCCCATCAGCGCACCTCCCGGGATGATAAGAGAATGGAAGTCCAGAGGAACCCTCATCGTGCAACGTTTGGACGGCCTGTTCTACGATGCGTCGAACGGTGTCTATAACGCCCACCGCAACCATGATGCCGCTGTGTTATATAAGGAGCTTGCGGATGTGGTGGTGTTTCAGAGCCGATACAGTCAGTCCCAGTGTTCATGGTTCATGGGAGAACCGGGAACAGTCTGGCAGACTGTGATTCTCAATGGTACTGACCCCGCCCGCTTCAGCCCAGGCGATCGGCAATGCCCATCCGTGAACACCGGTGGGTGGAAGATGGTCAGCACGGGGAATTTCCGCGACGCCTCGATGGTGGTGCCCGTAGTGCAAGCACTGGATCAGTTGTGGCTGGAACGTCAGGATTTTCGTTGGACGATGATTGGCCCCGTTTCCTTTTCGGGGCATGCTGCATGGATGAGCCGTCCCTATTTGGCGCATATGGCCGATGCTTCCAGAGCGGAAATCGCGGCTGCGCTCAAAGGAAGTGATCTGTTTGTGTATGCGTTTCTCAATCCAAACTGTCCGAACTCGGTTATTGAAGCGGGTGCGGCTGCGCTTCCGGTGGTGGGTTTTGGCAGTGGGGCCATGCAGGAACTGTGTGGGTACAATAGTGAATTATTGGCGTCCATGCCGGACCGCGTGATTCACGTGGAATCCGATCTTGATCCGCAAAAGCTGCTCGCATGTATCCGTTTGTGCCTGGCGGAATACACCGTTTTCCGGGCAAGGGCGATGGCACAGCGCGAAGCGTTTGGAATTGACCGTGCGGTGGACGCCTACGCTGAAACCATCCAGAACAGACTTCTTTCAAGACCCTTGCTATCCTGAAGGGTATGTATTGAGATAGGTTTTATTATGCGAATGCTGCGTTTCTTTCCATGATTATCCAACGACTCAAAAAGCATCCTCTGGTCCGATTTGTTCTTTTTCCGTTGATTTGGCTTCGTCGTCTTTGGCTTCGCTCAAATGAACGGCGCTTTGACCGGGCATTCGAGCGGATTTTGGGACGGGTAAAATCGGCGTCGCTCGAAGTGGAGCTTGCTGAGTTTGATGGAGTGTTTTCCAT
>JAFGAQ010000252.1 GCA_016933595.1 Opitutales bacterium
ATCCTCCGCAATGTTGACCTCCGAACACTCGACATGGGAAAAACCCACCAACCCCAATCCGCCGGAAACGCGATTGGACTTTTCGCAGAAGAAACCCGGGTTGGATTTTTCTCGTTCCAGCATTCCACCCCCAGGGAGGAGGAGTGAACCACCTTCACCCCTTGCGGGACACACATGTTGCTCCCGCCTGCGCGGTCGGGAACAACTGGATCTCCGCAATCTGAACGTGAGGCGGCCGGCTCACCGCATAGAAAACGGCGTCCGCGATGTCCTCAGCCGTCAACGGTTGCATCCCCTCATAGACCCGGGCAGCACGCTCCCGATCACCGTGGAAACGCACCTCACTGAACTCAGTGTCAACCATACCGGGGGACACCGCACAAACCCGCACCGGAGTGTCCACGAGGTCGATCCGCATGGACCGCGTCAGCGCATCCACCGCATGCTTGGTTGCGCAATACACATTTCCGCCGGAATACACCTCATGGCCGGCAACCGAACCCAGGTTCACTATGCTTCCCCTGGCCCGTCCGAGCATTCCCGGAATCACGCAGCGGCTGATGTAGAGAAGTCCCTTGATGTTGGTATCGATCATCTCCTCCCAATCGGAGATGGATCCCTCATGAAGCTTATCCAGACCACGGCTGAGACCGGCATTGTTGATCAACACATCGACCTGCTTCCAACCATCCGGGAGTCCGTCCCAAAAGGTCTTCACCGCTTCGCGATCGCGCACATCCAGCCCGACCGTGAGACAATCGGTTCCATGCTCCGACTTGAGGTCAGCCGCGAGGGCATCCAAACGATCCTTGCGGCGCGCCAACAATATCAGACGCAACCCTGCAGCGGCGAACACACGGGCGCAAGCCATGCCGATTCCGCTGCTCGCGCCGGTTATCAATGCGATTGAACCGAATGAAGCACTCATGGGGTCCAGAATGGATTCAGCCTGGACCCTTCGCAACGCTAAACCTCAACCCGGGTCCATGCCGCATTCGCCCGCGAGGAAGCAACCGCAGCCTGAATGAAAGCCATTCCCGCTATCCCGTCATCAATTGTCGGGAAATCATAGCCCCCTTCCGGCTTGGGATTTCCCTGTATGGCATCGGCAATCGCATCGGCAGCCGCCAGGTAGACGTTCGCAAACGCTTCAATGAAAGCTTCGGGGTGCCCGAAGGGAGTTCGTGTATTCCGGGCGGCCTCCGGGCCATTATAGGAATTCCCGCGGCGCCAAACCTGCCGGGGCTGTTCCGCGAACTTCAGGATCAATTCATTCGGATGCTCCTGGTGCCACTCGATCGAGGCTTCGGTCCCATAAACGCGGATGTTGAGGTTATTCTCGTCGCCCGTGGAAACCTGAGAGGCGTACAAAACCCCCTTTGCTCCGCCCTTGAAGCGGATCAGCATGTTACCATCGTCATCCAATGGGCGACCAGGAATGAAGGTCGAGAGCTCGGCCGCAAGTTCCTCGATTTCGAGACCAGTGATGTAACGCGCCAGATTCTCGGCGTGGGATCCGATGTCTCCGATGCAGTTGGAAACTCCGGCGACCGATGGATCCATGCGCCAATTCGAGATCGCCCCATCCATCTCCGTTTTGAGGGCCGTTATCGCGTAGCCCTGCGGATACTCCGCCACCACCTTGATAATCCGGCCAAGCTTCCCGGCTTTCACCATCGCACGGGCCTCCTTCACCATCGGATACCCGGTGTAGTTGTGTGTGAGCGCAAATACACATCCGCTCTGTTCGACACTCGCCTTTATCGCACGGGCTTCG
>JAFGAQ010000028.1 GCA_016933595.1 Opitutales bacterium
ACGCCGGTATCTTCCCTCCGATTCAATGACACCAGCCATCTACAGTGGTTGGTGTTTTTTGTACAGTTTTGGGCTTTCGTTGTTTCTTTCAACCTGGTCCTTCGAACATTTCATGAGGTCGGAATATCCGATTGTTCCGAATTATGAATTGAAGGTTACATCAAATAGCCAATACTCCCAGTCCTCACACCACCGGGCGGGCCAGTTACAATTTGAACTGGACGAATCCTTTTTGGAAGAGCCAATCCATGCCTTCAGGCATCCGGAAACTGGGCTGGTGAACGGAAAAACGGTTGCAAAGAAAAGTCGGGGTCTATGAGAATCGTCGATTACTGTTTATGGATTCGCAATTTATCGACCAACCACTCGCAGAACGCATCGCCAAACTATGCGGGACTCCGGTCTATGTATATGACCGTGCCACCATCGAACGTCAGGCGGATATCCTGCTGAGCATGCCAAATGCGTTCGGGATCTCCGTGGGCTACGCAATGAAAGCCTGTTCAACGCGTGCGATTCTGGAGGTGATCCGAAACAAGGGCATCACGATCGATGCCAGCTCAACATGGGAGGCGGAACGCGCACTCCGGGCCGGATTCAAACCGGGCGAGATCTCGCTGAGTGCCCAGGAACTGACCGAAGAAGGGCTGCGCCCCCTGGCAAAACTGGGGATCAAGATCAATGCTTGCTCGCTTTCCCAGATCGAGCTTATCGCGAAAGTCGGGTTCAATGGTGAGTTCGGTCTGCGCTGGAATCCGGGGATCGGATCAGGAGGCACCAAAAAGACCAACGTGGGCGGTCCGGCTTCCAGCTTTGGCATCTGGCATGAGAAACTCCCGGCGGTGCAGGCTCTCGTCAGCCGTCTGGGACTCAAGGTGCAGCGCATTCACTCCCACATCGGATCCGGAGCGGACGTCAGGGTATGGGAAAAGGCGGCCGAGTTGACCCTGCGGATTGCTGCGGTTTTCCCGACGGTTACCCATTTCAATCTGGGGGGGGGATTCAAAGTGGCTAGGGTGCCGGGGGAAAAGGGAACCGACGTGCATGCGGCCGGGACTTCGATCCGGGACAGCATCCTGCGTTTCCACTCCGAAACGGGAAGAAGACTACACCTGGAAATCGAGCCGGGAACGTTCCTGCTCGCAAACTCAGGCGCAGTGCTGAGCCGGGTGGCGGATGTCGTTGACACAGGCAAAGAAGGTCATGTGTTTGTGAAACTGGACACCGGCATGACCGATATCCTGCGCCCATCACTTTACGGATCGCAACACCCCATCGTTGTCCTTTCCGGATCGCAAACCGCTTCGGAACAGGTATCCTGCGTGGTAGTCGGACATTGCTGCGAGTCCGGTGACCTGCTCACCCCCGCTCCCGGTATCAACGACGAGTTGAGCGAACGGACCTTGGTCAGGCCGGAGATCGGATCCCTTGCGGTCATTTATGGCGCAGGTGCTTATTGTTCAGCCATGTCGTCGAAAAACTACAACTCGTTCCCGGAGTCTCCCGAGGTGTTAATCGATTCCAACCGCGACATCCAAACGATCCGGAGTCGACAGACCCTTGATCAAATGCTCCAGAACGAGCATCCGCTCGTCTGAAAAAAACAGGAGACCATTCGAATGGGTAATTCTTTCGGCAATCTGTTCCGCATCAGCACCTGGGGTGAAAGCCATGGTGGGGGCATCGGAGTCGTAATCGACGGGTGCCCGCCACTCGTACCGATCGATGAGCAGGAGATCCAGCGCGACCTCGACCGCAGGCGCCCCGGGCAAAGCGTGATCACAACCCAACGCAAGGAAGCGGACGCCGTGCGGATCGTTTCGGGCATATGGCAAGGCAAGTCCACCGGCACGCCGATCGCCATGCTTGTGGAGAACACTGATGCCCGTCCCCAGGCATACGATGCCTTTCAGGATGCCTTCCGGCCTTCGCACGCGGATTTCGCATATCAAAGCAAATACGGCATCCGCAACCATGAGGGAGGCGGCCGCTCTTCAGCCCGCGAAACCATCGGGCGTGTGGCCGCCGGTTCCATCGCAAAACAGGTCCTGCGCCAAATCGCAGCGGTGGAAATCCGCGCCTACGTATCCCGGATTCACACCATTGCGATCCCGGAACCATTTGGGATCCCCTTTCCTTCGTTGGAACAGGTTGAGGCCAACATCGTCCGATGCCCCGACCCGGAGGCCGCCAGCCAAATGATCGACCGCATCAAGGAGGCACGCGGCGAAGGCGACTCGGTAGGGGGTGTGATCAGCTGTCGGATCCGCGGGATTCCGGCGGGTCTTGGGGTGCCCGTATTTGACCGCTTCGAGGCGGATCTCGCCAAGGCGATGCTCTCCATCCCTGCAACCAAGGGCTTTGAGATCGGGAGCGGATTCAGCGCACCCTTGCTCAAGGGATCCGAACACAACGACCTGCCTTTCCGGGATGAATCCGGACACATTCGCACCCGGACCAACCGTTCTGGTGGCGTTCAGGGCGGCATCACAAACGGGGAGGAAGTCTTCTTTCAGGTCGCTTTCAAACCGACTGCAACCATCCTTAAACTGCAGGAGACCGTCGACAAGTCCGGAAACCCGGTGACGCTCGAAGGCAAGGGACGGCACGACCCATGCGTCGTCCCCCGCGCTGTCGTGATTGTCGAAGCCATGTCCGCTTTGGTGTGTATTGACCATTGGATGCGGCAGGTTGCGCAAAACGGTATCCTGCCGCCCAAAGGAAACGCATAAGGATCGATATAAGGCCCCTTAACCCAAACCATCATGGCACCCGACACCCCATCGCAGAACGCGGAAAACCGCAGCACCTACCTGTTTCTCGGAATTGACACACCGGAACGGCTGGCCGCACTGGCCCAACTGGTGCGCTTCGCTGTATTCGATGGCCCGGTCACCGTTGCTCTGCCGGAAGGCGCCGATGCATCCCTCATCCAAAACTGCCCACCGGCTACAGCGCCCCACCCTGTGACTTGTTCATTCTGGGCGCTCTCACCCACCCATATCGCCTTTGAAAAAGCTCCGGAGTGCCCATCCGAAGCATTGTTCTTCTTCATCGTCGGCGATGGTCGCACGGAACCCATTCACCTGATTGAAACGCTTGCCCATCAGGTCCAACAGGGTCGACTTCAAATGGACCGGATCATCACCTGGATCGACCTTTCAAAATGCCATGCATCCAAACCCGTTACCATATGGTATGATGCCTGCGCCCACTTCTCGGATTGCCTTTTGCTCGATAACCATTCCGGTCTCGAGCCCGCATGGATCGATCGCTACATTGAACGTTTCACGTCACAACACTATCCTTGTGTTATTGAACGCATGAAAAAGGGCATCGTCCAGCATCCGATGGTTATCCTCGACAATCAGGTCCGGCGCATTTCGACCGTGTTTGAACCGGCCGATGAGGTTTTCGATCTGGTCGATGGAGACGGAGAAGATGACGAAGACGATGAACCTTTTGACCCGCTCAAAGAGCCCTACTTCGACCGCGGCATCGACGGAAGACGCCTCAAACCGATCCCAGACATCCGTCCGGATATCGGCTGATTTCAGTTCATTCCGTTGACGATTGCCCCGCTCGTTCGTTTTAGTATTAGCCACTGCATCCGATAATCCATTTTGACAGCCATTATGCAACGTATCCTTCGACGACTCATCCCGATCGCTTCCGCACTGATCCTGCAGGGAAGTGTTTGCGCACAGGTGACGCTCGAAACCACTCCGCTGATGCGGTCGGAGGTGAAAGACCTCAAAATGGCGGTCAACGGGCTGCACTTCAACCAGATCAGCCTGGATGAGATCGACTACCAGCAGCTCATCGTCAATTACATGGAGCATTTGGATTTCGGGCATCTCTATTTTAGGGTCAGCGACGAAATCCAATGGAAGGCCCGTTTCGGCCTGCCCATGAAAAACGCGTACCTCGACAAAAACGAAATCTACCCGGCGTTCTACATTTTCAATACATTTCAGCAGCGCGCGGAACAAAGACTGGAGTGGATTAAGGCGTTTCTCCTCCAGCCCATTGACCTGGAATCGGAGGACTTCCTGATCGTCGATGACGAAAATGAAACATGGCCCGCAACGGAACTCGAAGCGGATGTGCGCTGGACCAAACAGCTTAAAAACGAAGTCATCAGCCAGATGCTTCCGGATCTCAGAAAGAAGATCGACGCATCGGCGGAAGAAAAATCAATTGATCTCGCCGGGGGCATCACTCCGGACAATTTCGGAGAGCTCGTGGATCCGGAGTCTTTCGAGACCATGCTGGATGATGCAAAAAAGAAAGTATTGGAGCGTTACGAACGCTGGTATACCCGCATCACCGAAATCCGTCCTTCCGAAGTTCATGAGGATTTTCTGACGGAACTCGCCCAGATGTATGACCCGCATTCCAATTTCATGTCCCCCGACACATCGGAAGATTTCGGAATCGCGATCAGTAACGAACTCATCGGGATCGGCGCGGTGCTCTCCGACGAAAACGGCTATTGCAAAATCATGGAACTCGTCGAAAAGGGTCCTGCGGAAAAGAGCAAGCAGCTTACACCGGGGGATTTCATCGTCGGCGTCGCTCAGGAAGACGGCGAGTTTGTGGATGTCGTTGGCAAGCGCCTGCGCGACATCGTTCGACTCATCCGGGGCGAGGAATTCAGTTTGGTGCGCCTTAAAATCAAGCCAGCCAAGGAGTCCGAAGAGGAAAAAATCGTCGACATCATACGGGAACGTATCACCCTCGAAGAAAAACTTGCCGCTGCCGAGATCCAGATCATTCCGGATGGCGATCAACAGCGCAAGATCGGGATCATCAGTCTACCAAGCTTCTATGGACCTTCCCATCTTGCTCCGGATTCATCCAGTGCCAGTGGCGATGTCGAACGCCTCATTGAAAAACTCCAGGCCCAAAACGTCGAAGGGATCATTCTGGACCTTCGCTCCAACGGAGGAGGTCTGCTGGACGAGGCCATCAAAGTAACCGGCTTGTTTATTTCCCAGGGATCTGTCGTCAAACTCAAGGACAGGAGGGGGAACTTTGAAATCAACCGGGACCACAACCCCAACATCGCATGGAGGGGGCCACTCGCTGTTCTCACATCAAGATACAGCGCATCCGCATCCGAAATTGTAGCAGGAGCACTGCAGTATTACAAACGCGCTATCGTAGTCGGGGATCTTTCCACGCATGGCAAAGGCACAGTCCAAAAGACCTATCCGTTGCCCATATCCGATTTCGACTTTTTCCAGACACGCGAGGAGATTCTCCTGCGGCCCCGCATGTTACAGCGCATTGAAAGCCTGCTTCCAGCCCCACGCCCATCCTCGAATCCATCCATCGCCAAAATCACCATCGGCAAGTACTATCTGCCGGACGGCAGCTCCACACAGCTCAAAGGCGTTGAATCCGACATCGTGATCCCAAGCGTCAACGAGATCCTGCCCATCAAGGAAAGCGATCTCGACAACCCCATGCCATGGGATGTTGTGGACGGGCAACCCCTCAAGGAAGACCTTTATTCCCTCGATAAGTATCCGATGATCCTGCCCGGATTGGTTGAGATGCTTGACGCGCAAAGTGCCGACAGGCGAAAGGCACTGGAGGAATTCAACTATCTGGATGAATCGATCGCTTTTTTCTCCGAGCGCTACAATCGAAACGAGATCCCGCTTAAACTCACCGAACGCCTCAGCCGGATCTATACCGACAAACAGATCTCCGATGCTCTTGAGAAACGTCGGGACACTCTGGCTGAAACGGCATTTGAAAGTGTCCCCGTGCTCCTCCACGAAAAGACGGATGACGGGGAGACCATCGCCAAGGCATCCGCACCCAATCCATCGGACGAATTGGAGCTTGTATTTCCGGACGACGAAGCCGCGAAAGGCGAAGGCGATTCCGACGACGACGAGGAGGACCGCAAACCGTTCGACATCCAAAAAAGGGAAGCCGTGCGCATCATGTGTGATTGGATCCAAATCGAAAACCGGATTCTGGAGGGAGATCAGCAACGCCAGATCGCTCTCGCGGAGCTCAAGGAAAGCATGGGAAAAGCATCCGGGATCGATACCGGAAACGATCCAGTCCGCAACTGATGCGATCGGGAGCCGCTCGCAGCCTTCATGATATCCAGGATCCTTGCGATCCCTTTCCGAAAACCACTCACCATGCCGAAACATTCGCGCTTGCTCGTGATTCCAGATGTTCACCAGGACATCAATTTTCTCCAATACATCTTCAAAAACGAATCACTCAGCGATTGGGACCGCATCATCTTTTTGGGCGATTTCTTCGACGCAAAGCATCCGGAATTCGGCAACATCGCATCCGTTGACTGGATCTGCGAGTTTGTTATTGAACTTAAACACACCCTCAAAGACCGGATGGTGACCTTACTGGGCAATCATGATCTGGTCTTCCACGTCATGTCCTGCTATCCGGAACGCCTGACCCGACAGCAAAAGGAAATGCTGCTGGATATCCACGGGTTCACCACATGGCCGGCAATCGAGGCAGCAGAATACTCCTTTGATCCGGGGTTTTTCAAAGACGTCAAACTCTGCCATGCTGAAGGGGGTTGGTTGTTTTCCCACGCCGGGGTCACGTTGGACACGTGGGAGTCATTCTGCGGGACCGGAGCAAAAGGAATCAACGCAACCGAAGCATTTGTCTCCAACATCAACCGATGGGTGGACAGGTCCATGCCCGAAAACGGCGATGAGCTCCCGATTCCGCTATTCCAAGCCGGGAAAACACGCGGCGGCTTTCTCGAAAAAGGAGGCCCGCTTTGGCTCGATTGGGATGAGGAGTTTGAGGACAATCTTCCCCTTCCCCAGATCGTCGGTCACACCGTTGATTCGACCTTCCGCGTCAATGGACGCAGCTACTGCCTCGATGCACGCCAAAGCCTCTATGCCCGCGTATACGGACCCGTTGTGGAACCCGTCATCGTTCCTCGCTGACGACTGGAGCAGTTCACTGATTACCATTCGGCGCACAATCAGTGCGATACAATGCCACTCATGAGAATCCCTTGGAAAACGGGGATAAGAAGGAAG
>JAFGAQ010000253.1 GCA_016933595.1 Opitutales bacterium
AGTTGTGGACGCACCCTTTTTGACCTGCAGTCCACCACCCAACGCATCCGGGCCAGAACCGGGCACCTCAAGGGAGTGACGATCGCCATCATGGGCTGCATCGTCAACGGTCCCGGAGAAATGGCCGATGCCGATTTCGGGTACGTGGGAGGTGCACCCGGCAAAGTGAATCTCTACGTCGGAAAAACCTGCGTCAAAACCGGCATTCCCGAAACCGATGCCGTGGACCATCTGATCGACCTCATCCGGCAACATGGCCGCTGGTCCGATCCGGAGCCCGCAATACCGGAAGCCACCTGAGTCGAGACCGCCTCATGTCCGGCCTCAAAGCAAAATACCCTTCCGCTTTTTAAAAGTACCGTCACGAACGTCCCCGTAAACCGATTCCCATCATGCGCCTAGTAGAAATTGCCCATCAGGAAATATCCCGACACCTGAACCCGGGGGATTCCGCAATCGATGCAACCGTTGGGAATGGCGCCGACACCTCGTTCCTCGCCGAAAGAGTGGGATCCACCGGCAGAGTCTACGGTTTCGACATCCAGTCCATCGCGATCGACATCACCACCTTCGCCCTGAAAACCCGCAAACTCCTCAAGCAGGTTACCTTTTTTCAAGAGAGCCACGCGCACATGCTCGACCGGATTCCGCAGGCAGAACATGGACAAATCCGCGCCATCCTCTTCAACCTCGGATACCTGCCACACGGCGACAAGTCGATCATCACCTGCAAAGACAGCACCCTTGTGGCACTGGGCCAAGGCTTGACCCTGCTCGCGCCCGGAGGCGTTATCAGCGTCCTCGCTTACCGCGGACACGAAGGAGGCGAAGACGAATCCGATGCGGTCTATGAGTGGACCCGATCCCTCGATCCCGCCCGCTACTCCATATCCATCCACGAAGGGGAGCTCCCCCAGCGCAAAGGCCCCGTTCTCACCCTCATCCGCTCCATCAGCTGAAGCTTCTCAGCCTAGGTGAATCCATTCTACAGTGACCCGAATGGAAAGGCTACCCCCCTTGGCCCAACGGACTCGCGATACCGCCTTTACTGCTCCCTGTAACATGGAATAATCGGTTCCCAACAAAGAGCCGTTGTTTTATTGGTCATGGCTTAACCCCGTTCTGCTGCGGCTTCATCAGTGGATGAGCGCAGATCCGTGGCAGTTATCAGCCCTTCCGATACGCCGGTTTCTGTTTCGGAGGTCGCCTCTCCAACCGTTCCGCTTGCCATCTGATTGGCAACACGGGTTGCCAGTCC
>JAFGAQ010000254.1 GCA_016933595.1 Opitutales bacterium
ATTCCTATCGGGCCTTCAGGAAGATCGGAATGGAGGCCACTCCAATGAACAATAATGGGATAAGGGCCGCAACAACCGGAGAGACCCACGCACGGGCACCGAGGATGTTGGCTATACTCGACACCAGGAAATACAGCAGGAACATCCCGAAGGCTTTGGAGATCCCGATCATCGGATTTGCCCTCACTCCGGATGCAACAAATGGGAGGGCGAATCCAACCACCAGAAAGCAACTCAGCGGGGATAGAAGCATCCGGTATAAGCGAACCCGATAAGGAAGGATCTCGGGACTTTCTTGTCCGGCATACTCTGCCAAAACCCTTTGAAGCAGGGAAAAAGGAATCTCATGGGGCTTCGCACGCAAAGCCAACATGACCTCCGGTTCTTCGCGGAAACCGGGTTCTTGCAATCGATCGAATGGCCTTGAACGATAGGGCTCCCGCGACACCCCATCGAAGAACAACTCGCGACCCTCTTCGAAGATCCATCCGGCCGATTCACCGAGATATTGAGCCCGACTCGCCACTATCCTGCGTTGTTCACGTCCACCGTTGTCCCTCTCGAACACTGAAACCGAAGCTCCCTTGGACTCCATCGGAAAGTATTGCCCGATCAACCACAAACGCCCCTCAAGGAAATTGATGAAGCCAAGGTTGTCAACCGATCCTCCAACCGGAGCACTCCCGCCACCCTCAGATTGGGATACCGACCTCAATGCGATCCGCCTGCGCAGGTCATCCTCGGCTCCTACCGACCATGGAATCAACACCGCATTCATGAGGAGCATCAATACAGCGCACAAACCGGCCCCCATCATCAGCGGAGAAGCAACCACTCCGAGGCTCATACCCGCCGCCTTGATCGCAGTTATCTCATTCTTGCGGTGCAAAACACCCACACTGAAGAGCACCGAAATGAGCAATACAACCGGAAGAATCGATGGCAAGGCAGAGGGAATGGACAGTGACAAACTGAACAGAATCTCCCATAACTCCGCTCCTTTGCTCAGAAGTCCATCCAGCTTGCTGTAGACTTCCTGAACCAGCACCAAGCCAACAACCACTGCTGTTGTGATCGCAAATACTTTGATCCACTCCGCAAATACGTAACGCTTCAGAATCATAGCGCGCCAGCCTCCAACTCCCTTCTAAAGGACTCCCACAATCCCCTCAGGGTAATGTCCTCATCCTCATAGACGCCACTGAAGACGCCCCCTTTGAGGAAGCGGGAATCCCCTCCAGCCGCGACCAGGACCGGCGCTTTTCCACAGCGGCGTTTCAGCTCATCATAGACCGGCTCGACCAAGGCATGAATCATGCCGGTGAAACCCCGTTTGCATCCGATCCCGATGGCCTCACGCGTGCTTTTCCCTATGATCGGAATATCATCCCACTCATGGGGATTCACTTCCGGAAGAAGGGCCGTTTTTTCATGCAGGTAGTGGGACATGAGAGCAAGACCGGGAGCAATCACGCCACCTTCGTAGCCGAGGTCCGGAGAAACCACATCCAACGTCACCGCAGTGCCCATATCCACCACGATGCAGGGAACTCCATAGAAAGCCTGCGCACCCACCGCATTTGCGATCCGGTCCTGTCCGATTTCCCCTGGATTCGGATAGCTCACCTTCAACCCCCTGCAATTCAGAGCCGACAGGTTAAAGGACTTCGGAACCAAGTGACCTGTCACACCTTGCAAGCGTGGGACAACAGAAGGGACAACCGAACAAAACGCAAGTCCGTCAATTGATCCGTGTTCCTTCGAAAGCCACTTCTCAAGCGTTGGACCTACGACACACGAGGAACCACCGATTCCGGCGGTGGGGAACTTGATCCTCAAACGCACCCCCTCCTCATCGACCAAAGCCAACCGCGAATTCGAATTTCCCACATCCACGCAAGCCACTTTCATGCAGAAAAACCTCCTATCAAGTTTGAAACCGCCACTAGAGGGACAAGGTAACCTCGCCGGAATGAACCGTCACCACGGATTCGTCCGACTGGCGGATTCGCAAGTGACCCGATGCGTCGATCCCGCAAGCCACCCCCGATACTGTTTCGAGGGTTCCGACGGCCAGCACCTTTCGGCCATACAGAAAATCATATTCTGCCCACTCGGAACGCAAAGCCTCACGGATATCCTCCCGGAAATAGCGCTCCGACGCTTCGAAAACCACCTGTAGAATCGCCGCCGCACATTCATTGAATGGGACAGCATGCCCCAATGCCTCCCGAAGCGAAACCACGCGATCCTTCAGGTGATCCGGAAACTGCGCAGCATCGCCGTTCACATTCACACCAAGCCCAACAATCAACCTTCGGATCCGGTCCGTTTCGATTTTCGCCTCCGTCAGTATGCCGGCCAGCTTGCGACCTTCGAGATACAAATCATTCGGCCACTTGATCCGACACTCGCAACCATACTGCTGCCGCAGATACTTGCACACACAGAAACCAACCCATAACGTGTAATGCCCCATCCGGGCGATTTCAAGATTCGGATCGAATCCAAAGCTCACATAAAGGTTTCCCGCACTTGAGCTGAACCATTGATTTCCGCGACGTCCACGCCCTTTGGATTGTCCCTTTGCAAGCACAGCAAAGGGCATCGGAACCTCTTCGTTCAACAGACGGTCCACTTCGGAATTGGTGCTGTCAATCTGATCGTGATAATAGATACGGGGAATGATTCCCATCTTCCCGGCATGTGCGCGCAATCCGGCTTCATGCAAAACCTCCGGCTCGGCCTGGAGCAAATACCCACGGTTCCGGATCGCGTGAATCCGATAGCCCTCAAGGTTCAATTGTTCGATATGGTTCCAAATCGCGACCCTGGAAAGCCCAATACGGGTCGCAACCAGATTGCCCGACACATACTCCGGCCTGGACTCAATCAGCGCCCGCAACAACAAGGTGCGGGTATCGGGAGAGGGTATCGCCGGAGTCCGGGGTTCTGGGGGTGACACTTCCATAGCAAGTATTCTGTATGCTTCGATACGGGAACTCAGGAGCCGGATGCATCCCAGTCCAAACCAATGTCCACCCATCGGGATTGATGGATCAGCCCGCCACACGACACAAAATCCAACCCGATGGGACCGATCTCCCGTAGGCGCTCCTCTGTGATTCCGCCGCTCACCTCTGTGACCGCGCGTTCCCCGATCATCGCTTTCGCAAGCACCAATTCCTCATTCGAAAAATTATCCAGCATGACGATATGGGCACCGCCCTTTACTACCGCCTCAATCTGGTCGATCCGATCCACCTCCACTTCGACCGCAACCCCCGGATTGGACTCAACCACCCGCCGAACCTTGGATTCGAGCAGCAATCCGCTGCATGTGCTGCCACTCGCCAAATGGTTGTCCTTCACAAGGATCCAACCGAATAGCCCCAGACGATGGTTCCACCCACCGCCACACGCGACCGCGTATTTCTCCAGCATACGATAACCCGGCGTCGTTTTGCGCGTATCCAGCAGCCGGGTCGACGATCCATCCAGCGCCTGGACGTGCCGGGCCGTGTGGGTGGAAATCCCGCTCAAATGCTGCAGAAAATTCAGGATCACACGTTCTGCCTGCAGCATCGAAACAACCGAACCCTTCAGAATGCCTAGGCTCCCTCCAGCCGGAAGCACGTCCCCATCCACGCATGCCGGTTCAAATGCGCAACCTCCACCATAAACCTCGAGAATCAAGGGAATAAATGCGGTTCCGCATACCACGATTTCCCGCCGGGCACACAGACACGCCCGCCCGCGCTGGGATGGATCCACGGTTGCGAGAGTCGTGAGGTCCTCCCGACGCGTGGGACTCGTCTTCAATCCAGCACCTTCCAAGTCCTCGCGTCTGGCCAAATCAACGAGCCCACGAAGGTAAACCGGGTCGAGATCGTCCCATCTCAGTCTTCCAAACAACGCACGTATTCTATTCAGATCACCTGTCACAATTCAGATGATGCCATCTTACGATTGGGCCGCAATCAAAAACCCACGACCAAAAAAGGCCGTCATCACTGACGGCCTTTTTTCTAAGTCAGATTCTATCCTGATATCGCATCAAGGCATCGTGAAGAGCACGATATTCGAGCGCTCATTCGTCGTCCGGTAACTCAAACGTGCAAGCGTCGTCACCATCAAACCATAGGTCTCTCCCTTGCGATAAACCATCGGGGCAACATAGCTGGTCTGCGGATAGAGATGCTTGGTGAACACTGCAGGCGCCCAGTTGTTGATGAAGGCGTTGGGACGGAAATAGTCCATAGTGGTGGCATAATACGTTCCGTTGACGTTTTGAATGAGCCACCAATTGCCCCACGCATCGGCAGTCTTCTCATATACCCACGGTGTCGACTTCGTGCAGGGAAACTGTACTTGAATCATTCCCGGATTGGGACTCGCACCAAACGAAACCCTATGAAGTGTAATGTTTTGCCGCCATGAGAACACATCCCCTGCAACGGGTCCGACAACCTTGGCGCTGTACCAATCGGTGCCTGCGTTTGCTGAAGAACTGTATCCGCCACTCGGAGGAGGAACGGTGCTTCCTCCGCCACTAGACGATCCACTGCTCGGACGGCTGCTGCTGCTCGACGAAGAACTCTTCTTAGCAGCTTCCGCTGCTGCTGCGGCGGCCGCGGCGGCTGCCGCTTCCTGCTGCTTGCGGACTTCATCCGCCTGCTTCACCTGCTGGCTATAAGTGCGCGAATGCTGCAACACCTGCTGACCCAAAACAAAGGCAGTCTGACAGATTCCGGCCAGGTTCTCGGCATTGCGAACCTGATTGGTCGCCGCTTCCCTCTCCAGATCGGTACGGGCAAAAAACGGAGTGTTCACCGTCCTCCAAAAGAAGAATTGGAAATTTTCCCAGTTCTCCTGAAGATCCAAAAATACGGATTCCATTTCAGCTGCAATCGCATCCGATGCCGCAACCTCGGTCGTTCCGGTGTGCTTCACGAGCAGTCCCTGCATCTGCCCGGCAACGGTCTGGGTTGCAACCGTGTAGTTGTAGGCATCCTGATAATA
>JAFGAQ010000255.1 GCA_016933595.1 Opitutales bacterium
ACGTCTTCATCGACGTAGGGCTCCGTGCCCGTCTGCGCAGCTAGCGAGACAGCAAGGCCACCCGAGAGGCATCCAAGAAGGATCCTCTGTGCAGTTTGATGATTCATTTTCATTTAGCTATGTTTGGGTTTGCAGTGTGACTCCGCATTCTTGTCCGACCAAACCTTACCCACGCGAAGCATGATATCCCGAAGGAATCGGATGGTTTCGTTGAATGGGTTGATCGGGCATGGGGACTTAAATACGAATCGAACTGAAAAAGAATATGTTGTCACGTATCCCTCAGAGGGACAATAGCAAAGAATCGCCAGAAACGAAGATGGCTCAAAGAATAAGGGAATCAAACATTAGAATCGTGTGCTGAATTTGCATGCACAGTGGTGCAGGGCCACGTATCAAGGAACGCGATCTCAATCGTTTCATTGTTTTCACTTTAGGAAGGAATCGGGCTATTTCAAACGTTTAAGCTCGGAAACAGTGATTTTGTTACAATGCCCGATGGTTTTTGGATGTATGGTTTCGGGTTGACGGAGGGGTGGGGCTCGGTAATGTCCGTGTCAAATCGGCTCATGGGTGATCGTTGACACTCCCGGGTGATCGGTGGTGTGATGGGCAGGGGCTTGAGCGTCCGGGTGAGACGATCCGGCGTCGGTTGGTGAGGAGTATTGAGGAAGGCGAGATATGTTTTATGATGCGTTGACAGTGGACTTGACCGCCGGCAAGGGCGGAGACGGTTGTTTGAGTTTCAGGCGTGAAAAGTACATTCCCAAAGGCGGACCGGATGGCGGAAATGGCGGGGATGGCGGAAGCATCATCATCGAGTGCAACGAGAATGAGGGCGACCTGCGTCGTTATCATTTTGATTCGATATGGAAGGCGGAGACTGGAAATACGGGTGCCGGACGAAACAAAACCGGACGATGCGGCAAAGACCTTGTTTTACCTTTTCCTCCTGGCTCGATCTTCAGGAGTGTGGAAACCGGGGAGGTGGTGGCCGAACTGACGCAGCATGGGCAGCGGGTCGTCCTTCTGAATGGAGGCAAAGGAGGCAAGGGAAACCTTACCTTCAAGTCCTCCACAAATCAGGCGCCCCGTAAGACCACGCCTGGTACGCTTGGTGAGGCCGGGCGATTTGCGGTGGAGCTCAAGGTGATCGCGGAAGTGGGTCTGGTCGGGTTCCCGAACGCGGGAAAATCCAGTTTACTGGGTTGTCTGACCAGCGCTCACCCAAAAACCGGGGCTTATCCTTTCACGACGAAAGACCCATCGGTTGGGTTTATGTCGGATGAGTCGGGCTATCGCAGGTTGAGGATTGCCGATATTCCCGGGCTCATTGAAGGGGCCAGCGAAAACCGGGGCTTGGGACACCGTTTTTTGAAGCATGTTGAGCGCTGCAAGATGCTGGTGATTCTCATCGACATCGCCGCAGTGGATGGGCGCGATCCGAACAAGGATCATGCCCAGTTGTTGAAAGAATTGAAGCTCTATTCGAAGGAGCTTGTCGGAAAGCCTCAGCTGGTGGTGCTGAACAAAGTGGATTTGTTGGATTCCCGGGCTCCGGTCACGCGCTTCAATCGCCGTTTGGATGAACCGGCGCTCGAGATCTCATGCTGCACAGGGCAGGGATTGAAGGAGCTTTCAGCCCGACTCTTTCTGGAGTTGGACCGGCTGAGTGCGTTGAACGGGTAG
>JAFGAQ010000256.1 GCA_016933595.1 Opitutales bacterium
GTGGTCGGAGAAGCTGAGACGGTCCGCCTACGATTTTGACGAGGAAAGCCTGCGTCCGTGGTTTTCGATCGATCGGGTGGTGTCCGGCATGTTTCAACTGGCCGAATCCCTATTCGGATTGAGTATCAAAGCAAGACCGACCTATGTGGGTGATCCGGTTGCCGGGCAATCCAATGGGGTTGAAGTCTGGCACGAGCAGGTCGGCTACTACGATGTGTTCGATCGCGAAAGTGGAGCGTTATTGGGTGGTTTTTTCACCGATTGGTATCCCCGCGAGAGCAAGCGTTCGGGTGCATGGATGGATACCATCAGAGAGGGCCGATGGGGAGCGTCTGCTCCGCTCAAACCGCACCTTGATGTGTTATGTGGCAACCTTACTCCGCCGGACGCGGAAGGAAAATCGCTGCTGACACATGATGAAGTGACAACAATTTTCCATGAATTCGGGCATTTGTTGCATCAGATTTGCGGACGCGTTCCGATCCGCTCACTCAACGGTATATCGGTTGCGTGGGATTTCGTGGAGGTGCCGTCTCAGTTGATGGAAAACTGGTGTTGGGAGCGTGAGTCTCTCGATCTTTTTGCCCGTCATCAATCGAGTGGTGAGCCGATTCCGGATGAATTGTTCACGAAGATGATGGCTGCCAGGAACTTTCAGGAAGGTTTGGGGATTCTGCGTCAGCTGGCGTTGGGTATTCTGGATCTCGACCTGCACATGTTCTACATCGGCCCCAACGGTACACCGGTGGAGGACCTTGATTCATTTGCAGAGAAAGCCATAGCCGCATTCCGGCCTCCCTTGAAAACCCAATCCCCGCCAATTCACCGCAATTTCGGGCATTTGTTCGGAGGAGGTGGAGGATATGCCGCCGGTTACTATTCCTACAAGTGGAGTGAGGTTCTGGAGGCGGATGCTTTTGAAAGCTTCAAAGCAAATGGGGTACTGAGTGCGGATACCGGCCGACGCCTCCGCGACTCCATTCTGAGTGTGGGTAAGAGCATTGAGCCGATGGACGCATTTGTCCGGTTCCGTGGGAGGATGCCTTCGCTTGCGCCATATCTCAAGCGCAGCGGGTTGCTGGATGAAGCGGCGATCCGTGCATCGGACCCCTCCCGATTTGAGTTTGGATGATCGACCGGTAATCCATGACTCACTCAATGAAGATCGACTGAATGAGGAAACCTATGCCATTCCATCCCGATGATTCAGGTATCAGTTTGGCAATGTTGATGAATCGTATTGCTGAAACCGATCTGGTTCCAAGTCGTGAGTCGTTGCGCGACGGGATACAGGCCAAGTTTAAATCGTTCGAGGATCATGGTATCCAGACTCTGGAGAATCTCCGCCGTGAATTGAACAACACCAAAAGAAGGGAAATGTTGGCTCATCTGACCGGGATAAGTCAGGACTATTTGGTGCTCCTTAGACGGGAGGTCGAAGGGTATTTCCCGAAACCCTGTCCTTTGCGCGATCTTGACTGGGTATCAGCTGAGGATGTTGCGAAAATCGAATCTGTCGGTATCAAAAACACGGCGATGATCGTGGCTGGGGGTTATGCTTCATTCTCGACAGAGGGATCATCCGGATTGCCGGGAATCGCTCCAGATGTATGGAAAACAATAGTAGCGGTTTCGGGGCTGGTCAGGATCCAGTGGGTTAGCCCAACCTTCGCGAGAACGCTTGTAGTAGCTGGTTATGATACTGCAGCGGTTGTTGCTGCGGCTGAACCTTTCGCTTTGGACAAGGCAATTTCAAGGGTCAATGCTGAGACGCATTTTTTCAAAGGTAGAATCGGCTTGCGTGATGTGCATCGATTGATTGCTTCAGCACGCTTTCTCATTCAGTGGGATTGTGTTCGATCGAATGAGTAGATATCGCTGAGCCAAGCCTCGGACGCGGAATGTCCGCAGTGAGAACGATCCGCACTTTAGCGCCCTGATGCGCCGTGCGTTCGCATATGAAAAAGCAGGGGGATGATCACGGCAGTATGGGCAGTCCGTCGCTATTTTCGGGGACCCAGGCACGGTTGATATCGACTTCCGGAATCAGTGGGATCCCTCCAAGCAGATGGTCCAGAAAATGATTGGTGAGCAGGGGGATGAGCAAGACTCCTTTTGATCCAAATCCGTTGAAGAGTCCGAGGCGTCTGTGTTTGGGATGTAATCCAAGGAAAGGCTGACGATCTTTTGTGCATGGCCGGATTGCCGCCCTGTGTGCAACGATGGGAAGTCCTTCTGCTTTTGGCATCATTTCGCAAAGCCCCCGGTATACCGCAGTTCTGCCTTGTGACGTGGTTTCCTCATTGTCGGGATTCCACCCCCATGTGGAACCGGTGATGACGCGGTTCTCAGCAAGACTCAGCACCCATTTTTGCTTATGAACAATCGGGTTTGCCGGGATGCTGATTCCTTCAACTTCGATCACTTCTCCTTTCGCTGGATTGAAGGGAAGGTGTCCAAACCATGGATTCTGTTTCCCGGCGTGTCCTTCACAGAAGATCAGGTAATCCGCCGCGAGATTGCGCCATTGAATCGTATCGGGCAAAATGCGGATTTCCTCGTGTCTGACCAAGTCGACGATCCAGGACCCGTTGGATTTATAACGGACCCGGAGGGTCTCCAGCATCGGAGGAATGAGCAGGTTTCCCACCCCTTTGATACGGAAACTGCCCAAGGGATCAACCCACCCGTATCCTGCGGAGCCAGGAGGCAATAACTCCCCGAGAAACGATGCATAGTCAGGCTGAGACATCCTTTTTTCCCATTGGCGTCGTTCTTCAGAGGTCTGGATGATGCGCAGGATTTCGCGATCAAAATAGTATTTGCCACCACAAATCTGTTCAATCCTTCGATAGGTAGCTCTTGCCGCAGGGAGGAGAGCATCGACATTCCAGGATTTGACCAACCTCTTTCCTGTGACTGGATTGAGTACCCCGGCAGCTGCCAGCGAGGCATTCATCGATGGCACCGGATCCACGATTCGGAACGACAGGCCCCTCATTTCAGCGTTCCATGCCAGTAGCGATCCAGCAAGCCCGCCTCCCACGATCAGTAGGTTCACATGCTCCGTTTTTTCTGGGCGGTTCTGGAAAGGTGAGGGCTGGGTCTGGTCTGAGTGCATGCGCGTCTGGTCGATTCCGATTTGCTTTTCAAGATTGGTTATCGTGAATGCAAGCGTCAATCTCCTCTTGTATGGAGTCGATTCGCAACGTCACGGAAATGGTGCTGAGCACATATGTGCAGAAGCCTGTTCTTTCCATTGGATGGGAGGTCGGTGTGGGTAATGCTTTCCTATGAGGGAACTGGATAGAGACGGGTTTACCGATGACTGATATCGTGAAAAGTCTTGATGCAAGCGGGTTGATGGAGGATAACAGTTGTTTTTGCCATGCCAGGATTTGAGTTATTCGGAGAAGA
>JAFGAQ010000257.1 GCA_016933595.1 Opitutales bacterium
CTCCATTACTCGGCGTCAGGTGATGAGTGAAAGCTTTCGATCTTTGCAGTGGTTTGGTTGACTCGAGTCGACTCATTCCGGGGAGGATCCTGCGGGGGCCAGGCCGGCGACTTGCCTTAGGTTTACGTCCTTGAACATGGCCTTGAATGGCTTTTCTTTGAGGTTGTTCATTTCGCTGATCACGAGCTCGAGGTTTTCGGGTTGGGTGTCAATTGGAAGTTCTGCTATAAGGGATACCGAGGGTCTGGAGTGATTCCAACCACGATCGATGTCACACGGATAAACAACAGAGGTAGTCTTGTCCCTTATTTGGAAAAGGTAGTTTCCTGTAAGGAAGCGGGATTCGTAGCGATCGTAGCCGGTTTTCTCCAATGTGAGGTGCTGCACATAGGAAGAGAGGGTTGTCTCTATTCGCCATCCATGCGTGGACTGTGTGAGCTCGACCGACTCAATTCCCATCCTTTGTCCATCATGGGCGAAGGTCATTCTCTCCTTGAAAGGAATCACGCCTACCGGGCGGAACCCACTTCCAATAATCATTTGAAAACTTACGATGATGTCGACCGGATCATTGCTCAGATCAGCGATGTTTCCGGTTTCAGACTGGAACAACCTAGAGGTGAAAGTAGCGCAACCTATTGAGTCTGCCGATACCCTGCACGCTTCGATACCGTAGTAGTTTGGAACCGTGTGCATGAGATCCTGTCCGCCCAATTCGATACGGGTTTGTCTAATCAGCAGATCCTGGTTTGTGGGAATGCTGCGGTTTTGGAAGCGACCGGAAAAGACATAAGTCTCAACACCATCCCTGTCTTGGGTGATGACATAGGATAGGTATTCTGTCGGGATCACGTTTGGAGGTTCTTCATGGTCGGTGAGATCGGATGGCATGCATGCCTGTTCAATAATCGGGCTCTCTGGCGTGAGAATGGCGGAGCATATGGCAATCGGAATCAATCCCAACCAGCAAATGAGTCTTCTCGTTTGGTAGTAGAGGACCAGTAGAAGTCCTCCGGCAACGGTCCACAGCGAGCTTTGAAGGAGAGAGATGCTCCAACTGCTCATGTCTTCCGGAAGCATTCCCGGGTCAAACCCTTCCATCCAGCCCCAAACGGCTGCGAAGGACATCAGTGCAGCCATCAGAATCTGCATTCCGATCCCGATTCCGAACGAGATCAGGACAAAGCGGGCAAGGGATCGGGTCTGAGCTGCCAGCAGGACTGCGGCCCAGAGCCATGCAGTGGTGGTGAGGAGGCTCAGCAGGAGCCATGGCAAACGGTGGGCGCCTTTGTTGAGGATGAGGATGATGGCGTCGGAGAGGACAAAAACGCCGCACAGGACGATCCCGCTGAAGAGGAGCTTGGCCACCAAAGTGTGGAATCGCCGGACGGGTCGGGAGGTCCAGTAGGCATCGGGCGTTCCGAGGGTTTCGTCCTGAACAGCAAGCACCACAAGAACAAAACCCATGAGCCAAGGCAGGGATTCGATGAGCGGCTTCCACGCGTCATAGAAGTTCGGGCTTATCCAGCCGAGGGAGGTTCCGTTGAGCAGGATCTTGATCACTGAGACAGTAATTAAAAAGACCCAGGCCCAGCGGTAGTGATAGAGGTCTTTGCGGAGGATGCGTAAGATCGGTTGCATGGGGTAGCTGTTTTATCAGGAACGGGATTCGATGTTGAGGGACTTTGCCACCAGAATCGATCGGAGGTTCATGGGGAGTATCTGGATGTCCGACAGTTCCGGGTGTTTTTGCCGGAAAACGGATTCCCATTGGTCGTCGAAGCGATCGACCCATCCCTCGTGTTTGCCGGGCCAGTAAGACGATGGCTTGAGGGAAAGTTCCTCCGGAGAAACCGATTGAATTTCCGGCGAGGGAATGACGATCGCGCGGTGGCGGGAGAGGAAGGCAGCCATGGGCTCATCCACAACGCTCCGTCCTTCCCGTAGTACGACAAGGCGCGTGGCCAGCGGTTCGACTTCTTCCACATCGTGGGTGGTGATGATCGACGTCAGTCCATCGTCTTTGGCAAGTTTCCGGAGGATGCCCGACACCTGTGCCCGGGTTTCGACATCCAGGCCGCTAAAGGGCTCGTCGAGCAGCAGGATGCGTGGGTGGGACGGGAGCGTGCTCAGGAAGAGGGCTTTCATGCGCTGCCCTCTGGAGAGGTGCTTGATTTTGCGGTCGAAGGGGATATTGAGGGATTCTTTCAGGGAGTCCAGCCGCGCATTGTCCCACTCCGAATAGAATCCGGAGCAATACGCAACAAACTGGGCAACGGTCATCCAGGATGGAATTTTCAGGCCTTCCGCGATGTAGGCAATCTTGTCGAAATCCGGGCCATCCAGTTTCCCGCAAGGTCGCCCGAGGATTTCGGCATGGCCTTCGCTTGGCCTGTAGATGTTGAGCAGGAGACGGAAGGTGGTGGATTTTCCGGCTCCATTGGAGCCGAGATACGCGACCACTTCTCCGGCCTGGATCGTGAGGTTGAGGTTGTCAACTGCTACAACGTGCCTGAAGCGCTTGGTGAGGTTGCTGGTTGAGACCACGACTGGAGGGGTATGCATAATTCATTACTGCTTTGATTTGATTTCACAGTCAAAACAATCCTGAACACCCGCTCCAAGTGAGACAGGGC
>JAFGAQ010000258.1 GCA_016933595.1 Opitutales bacterium
ACCCGTCAGCAGGCCCAGTTTGTCGCTCAGCGAATTGATTATCTGGTCGAAAACCGGGGGATCAATTACCGGGATATTGCCGTGTTGTACCGTGCACACTATCAGGCGATGGACTTGCAGGTAGAGTTGTCGAAGCGACGGGTACCGTATCAGATCACCAGTGGGGTGCGCTTTTTTGAACAAGCCCACATCCGCGATCTTGTTTCGCAGGTGCGCTTTGCGGTGAATACGGAGGATTCCACCGCGTTTCAGCGTTTTGCCTGTCTGCTTCCGAAGATGGGGCCGAAGACTGCACTCAAGATTCTTGAGATGGCAAAGGACCTTTCGAAAAAGCAGAACAAGGGGGTGCTCGATGTTTTGGATCAGGATGCGATCCTCAAGAAGGTTCCTGAGCTTGGGCGGGAAGAATGGCCCTCTCTGGTGCAAACCTTGCGTGATATTGCATCGGATGTGGCATCGGAACCTAAGCGTCCGGAAGCAGCGGTGAAGTCCGCTGTGGAAGGGTGGTATGGGGATTATATCCGCGAGGCATACGAGAACTGGATGCAGCGGAAAGACGACTTGGAGAGCTTGATTGGCTTTGCGGCCCGGTTTGATTCCATGCCGGAGATGCTGGCTCAATTGGTGTTACTCAATTCGGAGACATCGGATCGCAGCATTGACCGTAGCGAGGATTGTGTGCGTTTGACAACGGTGCATCAGGCTAAAGGATTGGAGTTTCCTGCTGTCTTTGTGATCGGTCTTGCCGATGGGCAGTTTCCGATCAAGCGTGCGGTGGAGGATGGAAATGTCGAAGAGGAGCGCCGCTTGTTCTACGTGGCGGTCACCCGTGCGATGGATGAGCTCTACATGGTTTTCCCCATTATCTCAGTACAGGCCGGACCCATGACCCGATCGGAGCCGAGTCGCTTCATCCGCGAGGTTCCACCAACCTGCTTTGAGACGGTTGCGATGCATCAGCACCGCTATTGAGGAAGCCTTCTCCGGGGAAACTTGCGTATTGCGTGGAATCGAAATAATCAGTGATAGGAAATGACGATGAAACGATGGATCGGATATGTTGCCTGCCTGATGCTGGCGAGTGGGTTTGTCTGTTTCGCGAATGAACCTTTGCCAGAGGGTATCGCTCACATCGAAAAGGTCAGGATCCGGAGCATCGAGGGTCATCGATTTGTTCGGCTTTCAGAATACTTTACGGGAAAAGAGAATACCGGAAACCGCATGATTGTGCGTTCTCAGCCGGAGGAACGCACCGGTATGTATTTCATTCTGAGGCTGGATCGGCCGGTCTGCGATATTCAGGATGCTTCCAAAGTGAGGATGAGTATGCTGTTGCCGTTGTTGGCTGAGCCCATTGTTTATGAGATGCCCTTTGCCAGCGAAAAAAAGCGAACACGGACCGTGATGGTTGGCATAACCGGAAGTGACTGGAAGATGGGGGGCATCATCCCGGTGGGATGGCATGTCGGAATCGAGGATGATGATGGGAACATACTGGCTGAGCATTCGAGTTTCCTCTGGCGAATGCCGGAAGAGGACACTTCTTTCGATGCCGGAAAGTAATGATTTCCCCGTCACTGTGATCTGCTGAACGGGCTAGCCGTGACCGAAGGTCAGGCAGGAGAGGTGGCGGGCTCCTGCTCTCCAGAGGGCAGCAGCGCATGCGTTGAGGGTCGCTCCGGTGGTGAACACATCATCCACGAGAATGTAGGAAGCGTTTGGATCAACGGCGAAACCGGGAGCGGTTGCAAATGCATGCCGGGTATTCCGGATACGGGCCTCGCGGGACAGTCTGGTTTGGGATTCCGTATCGATTCTGCGGACCAGTCCATTTCCGGTTCGGGCACCCGTCGCCAAGCCGGAAATCAATTGTGCGATCACGGCACTTTGGTTGAATCCGCGTTCCCGCAGTTTACGCGGGTGAAGCGGGACAGGAATGAGGATGTGGTCGTTTGCTTCTTCCAGATAGCCCGGTGCCTCGCATATGATCCGGCGGATGTCGTGCAGGACGTAGTGTCCCTGATGATACTTGAGCTGGTGGATGAGGCGCCGGGTGGCTCCATTGAGGAGCACCGCGCTGCGGTTTCCTTCGAATGCGGGATCGAGCGTCGCGCAATGGCTGCAGGTAGGAGTGTTGGCAGTGCAACCCCACAGGGGAGCTCCGCATTGGAGGCAGCGGGGTTCGTGGATCCAGCGGATGGATCTGGCGGCTTTTGGCCCAAGGTAACGAAACCGGTTATCCGGCTCAATGGGTTCGCTGGTCAGCAGACAGTCCCTCGGGAAAACGAGGTCGAGGCAGGCGCCAATCGCCTGCCGTAGGGACTGAATCTGTTCGAGATGCGGGTGCATTGCCGGTTTGGAAAACGTTGGACTTGATGCGCGGGTAAGAGCCGGGAGAACGGTATGTTGGGTTTGAAACTGAGGTCCTGTGAGTCGATCAGCTGGAAATGGAGGCGGATGGGCCCATTACTCTTTCGATTTCACGTTTGAGGGAATCCAGGTTCATCGGTTTGGATATGAATCCATCCATTCCCGCGTGAATGGCTTTGTCGCGGTCGCCTTGCATGGCTCCGGCGGTCAGGGCGATGATTTTGGGTTGTTTATCGGGCGGGAAGCGGCTGCGGATGATGCGGGTTGCTTCAATTCCGTCCATCACTGGCATTTGGACATCCATCAGGATCAGCTTGAAATCGCCGGTTTCCATACGTTCAAGGGCGAACCGTCCGTCAGAAACACTCTCGCAGGGCATGCCGAGTTTCTGCATCATAATTTCGGCGACTTTGCGGTTGGTCGTGTTATCTTCGACAATGAGCGTATGATAGGGGGCGGTTCCTGACGCGAGATCTTTGGGTGCCGGTTTGGCGAAGAGGGAGGTTTCGCCTTTTGAAAGGCGAACCATCCGTTGAATCAGGGTGAAAGGTTTGACTGGAATTCCGATGCCATGATGGGTGATTTCTGCATCATCGTGGATGGAAAAATCCCGTCCGTGGATGAGGATGGTCGAAGTAGCGGAGGGCCAGGTGCGGATCCACTCGATGGTCGAGTCGGTGGATTCGGGATCCAGCAGAATTACGAAATCGGCTGGTTGGCAAGGTCCGTGGTCAGGATGCAGGGATGCGTGGCACTCTGTTTCGGCGCCGTTGTGAAGCAGCCGATCCCGGATGTCGTCCCGGCGTTTGGCGCAGGGATCTACGAGGAGGACGCGACGGCCGGAGAGCGGTTTGGCGTTCGAAACGTGGGTGGCAGGTGCGGGAGGCTGTGGACACTCGAGGGGTAGGGATACAGTAAACTCCGATCCTTCACCTGTCGTCGATGAAACCGATATTGCTCCATGCATGAGCTCGACCAGTTTGCGTGAGATCGTCAATCCCAGTCCGGTGCCCCCGTAGATTCGGGTATCGGATGCGTCGAGTTGGGTGAATGGGGTGAAAAGCTTTTCCATCTTTTCCGGTGGGATTCCGATTCCCGTATCCCGGATTCTGAAGGTTGCCTCGCTCAAATTGTTTTCCGGAATATAGGCCGTTTCAATGTGGATTTCGACTTCTCCTTTGTTGGTGAACTTTATCGCATTTGACACCAGATTGAGCAGGACCTGCCGGAGTCGGATCGGATCACAGACACATTCCCGGATGATTTCGGGTGCAGACGATATGAAGCAATCGATCCGCTTGTCCGCAGCAAGCCCTCCCAGGGTTTCGAGAACCTCTTCGGCTATTGATGCGAGGTCGGATGGTACGCGTTCGATTTCAATTTTTCCGGCCTCGATTTTGGAGTAGTCGAGGATGTCATTGAGAATGGAGATCAGGAACCCGCTGCTACGGGTGGCGATGTTCACGATCTCCCGTTGTTCGTCGGGCATGGGGGATCTGGACAACACCTCCATCATGCCCACGACCCCATTCATGGGCGTCCGGATCTCATGACTCATGTTGGCAAGGAACTGACTCTTGGCCACGCTGGCAGCTTGAGCAGCATCCAGGGCCTGTTTGAGTTCGGCGTTCGCGTCATTGAGGGCCTGCGTCCGTGTTTCGACCAGTTGACTGAGTCGCAGTTTGTCCCGCTGATGTTTTTGGGTGAAATGCCGGACAAGCCACCATATCGCGAGTGCGCTCAGGCAAACGTAAATGACCCAGGCGATGGACGTGCGGTAGAAGGGTGGGCGCACGAGGAAGTCGAAACCCGCCACTGGACCGGGAACACCGTTTGCGTCGATGGAGCGTACCTCGAAGCGGTAGGGTCCTTCCCAAAGGTTGGTAAAGGATATGGTTGTGTTCTGGCTGGCATCCGACCATCGATCGGATAGCCCGATGAGGCGATGTTGGAACGCAGGTGGATGGTTGACGTAATGAGACGGATACATCACCGATACGGCGATGGAATTTTGCGAATGCCGGAGGGTGAGGCCTGAATAACGAAGGGTTCCGTCCCAGTTGAAACCGTGGGAGTTATTGTCTCGAAACGAGACCTTGGTGATGAGCGGAGCGAGACTGCGGATTTCGGCTGGACTGGGGATCGAAGGATCGTGGCAGATGAGCCGGCGTTGGGACCGGAGATGGGTGACCCCGTCGGGGGCAAAGCCGGGGATCGGGTGGCTTTCCCTCAGGAGCCGCAGGGTGTCGTAGTCGGGTGTCCATTGTCCCGGGCCATTGGGTCGAAGCAGGAAAACCCCGCTGCGGTGGGGCATCCAGATGCTTCCATCCGGGTGTTGACCGGGTCTGGAGACGTAGCGTGAGGCGTAGGGGTCCGGAAAGAGGGGTAAATCGAGTAACCCGGAAAATGAATCCGTTTCAGGATCGAAACGGATGACTTGGGTCAGGTTTTTCAGGTAGACGCTTCCATCGAATTCCCACACATTGATCCATCTCGGTCTGATGTGAGGGACCGGATCAAAGGCGGTGGCCTTCATGGTTTCATTCTCAATGCTGATCCTGCACACACGCCCAAGTCCATGTTCGATCCAGAGATCTCCCCTTGAGCTTTCGAAGAGGATCCCTGGTGGGCCCATCGAGGGTTCGTGTAGCCCGATGCGCTCCCAAACCCCGGATTCTTTCCTGAGGAACTGATTGAATATGGTCCCCGCGCTGACAGCGAAATCCGGATGTTTGCGGAATATGTGGATGGCATCGGAAGCGAAACCTTCGCATATGGTATGAAGGGCGCCGGTATCCGGATTGTATTGAAGGATGCTGTCGGGCGTTCCAATGAGAAAATCACCGTTTTGATCAATCCCAAATCCGCGTGTTTGTATGCCATCACCGATGGTGACTGGTTTCATCCGCGGCATCAGGCTGTCGGATGTTGTTGTGGGTCTCAGAACTTGTCCGCGGCTGTGGATGTAGACTGCGTCGCCACGGAAATATGGGGTGGGCCATCCGAGGGGTGGGCCCAAGCGATGATCAATGACGGACAGGGGAGAGGGGAAGAAAACCTTTGCAAGTCCTTCATTGAGGGAGACCCACAGGATCCCCTCTTCAGAATAAATCATATCTTCAATTACTGCGAAACGATGATCGGCGGATGAGGGAATCGCCGATACCAC
>JAFGAQ010000259.1 GCA_016933595.1 Opitutales bacterium
AATACAACACCCGCCATAGGCGCTAGCACGGCCTCAGCAATCATGATACATCTCACTGTTTTGCAGGCTTTTACACAACACCGTTGAACTAGAAACAAATAGCCGTGGTTTTTGTCGGATAGCGATAGTCTACAAAAATTACGGAGAATTCTATCCAGTCTGACGAGGCGCTATTCTAGGGATCAACCGGAATTCGCGAAGGTCATCACTTGGACAGGATACCGGCAGATTGCCCGGCGTCAGCTCTTGGTTTTTCCAGAACCAACTTCATTGACTCTCCATCCATCACGGGATAGAACAACTTGCCCTGCATACCTTTCGAAGGATCAAAGGAGTAGAGCATCAACGCCACCTCCGGCTGCCGGGGGAAATCAAACCACTTGAGCTGTGCCTGATGGAGGGGACTATCGGACAGGTTTTCGATCAAGACCGCCACCACTTTCGGGGCCTCCCTCGATCCGAGCAGCATGTGCTCGATCATCCCTTTCGACCAGAAATCCCAGTATGTCGAATCGGACCCATGGAAGGCAACCGTATCCGCGCTCAATTTCGAACGAAGCGCACCCGCATCGCCCCGCATCCAGATCCCCACCAATTCTCTCGCAAATTCATAGTATGGACCGCTGGTGACGATGCGTCCCTCATGACTCATGTTGACGGGTGCACCCATGTAGGCCATGGCCTTCTCCCGCGCTGGTTCGCCATCATACACCGGCCCTGGAGTGATCTTCGGCGAACACGCCCCCACTACCAAAAGCCCCGCTGCGAGAACGACCCGACATACACCCAGCAATTTTGAAGCCTCACGCATGTCCTAAACCCTTCGGAGGATTGAGGCGAAGTCAACCGTCAAACCATGGGAAAGCCCTCGTCACGCGATAAACGCACACCACCCGGTTCTGCACATTCACCAATCGCGGCATCCCACCGGACTCCCCTGCTTCCAACAATTCCACACGGTTTTCAATTGAATCCTTCCGATTCCTGCGTTTCCTATGGGCATATGCCATCTGAATCAGAATCCAACAACGTGATCATCCTGGGTTCCGGCTGCGCCGGCCTCACTGCGGCCATCTATACCGCGCGCGCCAACCTCAACCCTCTTGTCATCGAAGGCGTGCTTCCCGGTGGCCAATTGACGACGACATCGGAAGTGGAGAATTTCCCGGGATTTCCGGAAGGAATCGATGGATTCATGCTGATGGATAACCTCCGAAAACAGGCCACCCGCTTTGGCGCCCGTTTTGTCAGCGATGTCATCACCTCAGTAGAGCTCGCACCGGGCAACAACATCCTGAGTTCCGGAAGTGCCAGCTACAGTGCAAAGGCCCTGATTATCGCCACCGGAGCGTCGCCCCGCATGCTTGGCGTTCCCGGTGAAAAAGAAATGTATGGAGGAAAGGGAGTGACGACCTGTGCAACCTGCGATGGTGCCTTTTACCGCGACCGGGATGTGGCCGTCATCGGCGGAGGCGATTCGGCCTGTGAAGAGGCACTCTTCCTCACCCGCTTCTGCTCAAAAGTTAACCTCGTCCATCGCCGGGATGAACTGAGAGCGTCCAAGATCATGGCGGACCGCGTGCTCTCCAATCCCAAGATCGAAATGGTATGGAACAGCACCGTAAAG
>JAFGAQ010000260.1 GCA_016933595.1 Opitutales bacterium
CTATTTCCTCGCACACGAGTTTACCCACATCCACCACGAAGGTCTGGTGGGATGCTGGCGTATCCATCGCACCCCGGACTGGATCAAGGAAGGCTACGCTGACTTCGTCGGGCGTGGCAACGCATGGGATCGCCCGGAAGCCAAGGAGGGATTCCTGAACAACACGCCGGAAATGACCACCCCCGTCATCGCCCCCTACCTCCGCTTCAACCTGCTCTTCTCCTACTACCACACCCAACTCGGCCAAACCGTCGAATCCCTTTCCAAAAACCCTCCCGCTCTCGAAGAGGCTGAGGCCGCCCTCACCCAAGCACTGACCCACTGAAAATCGAAGGCAGATACACAGATCAAGAATTGAAACAGGCAACCGCAGATCAAGCACCCGCACCGGCTCAGAAAGATGCGCCCTGCTTCAGTTTTTTGTCGAAGCCAAGGTAGAGATTAAGGCCTTCCTCAATATCTCCTCTCAGGTTGATACGGATTCCTTCAATCGGAATGCGGGTGTCCTTGGAAAAAGAATGCCCCTGAAGCAAGAGCATCGATGGCTCCTCCGCTGCCTGCCCGGTTGGCACCAGATCCAGGCGCATACCCGTGACCACCATATCCTGTACGGCTTCATTCAGCCGGATGTTGTGTTTGGGATCAATCACCACATCCGGCAGGTAACCATCCAGCCATCGGGTGTCCGTTTGGCGGAAACGTCCAGTCTCTCCCGGCATCAACGCCACATAGCCATGCCCCCAGCGGATATACCCATCATCCAGCATCAGGGGAATCCGCCCTCCTAGTTTCCCCGATACCTCAGCCTGGAACTCAGGGATTAACGCCGCCACCTCCGCCGCTTCAACGTTCTCCATCTCGATCGTAAAATGGATTTCCTTCCACGGCGGTCGCAGGACAAATTTCTCGGCCAGACGCACCGTCCCGCCACAGAATCCAACCGAAGCACCGGAGACTTCCAGCCCACCATCCTGTAGCGCCCGGAATTCCACCCGAGCATCATGGAGGGTGACTTTGGCCAATCGGATTGATTCCACATTCAGAACCTGAGGGGACTCATCCCGGAGGGGAATCAGAGAGTCCACTTTCGCGTCCGCCAGCGACACCCCACTCACCTCCAGATCGAGCTTGGGAATGGCCAGACTCAGGTTGGCAATCGAAGCCTCCACATCCGCTTGCACCTCTGTGTTCCGGGTTTGAACCGCGCCTGTTGCCTGCAGCAACCCATCAATACGGACCTGCCCGATATCCCCGCCGGGCAGGTTCAGGTCAAGGTGGATCGGTTCGTCACCGGAAACACTGCCCAAGGTCCAGTGGACCTCGTTGAGGGTCCGGTCGGATGCCGGATTCCGGCCTTCCACCGAAAGGTTAAGGCTGGGATCCAGAATTCTGGCAGTCCACCGATGCCGGATATCACCGGTCGATTGGTGTTCAATGGCTCCCGAAAAATCCATCACCTTGAAGCCATCCCAATCAAGCGAGGCGATACCCGCCTGAATCAAAGCGTCCGGGGAACAATCCCCGTCCCGGAACAACTCGAGGGATTGAACCGCCCACGGCGTGCCATTCAATGATCCCTTTGCGTTGGCATCCAAACGGATCCACACACTGTTTTTTGCAACCGACACCGGATTGGCGATCCACCCATCCAGCGAGCGCCAGTCCGTCGAGCCGTCAAGGGACAAACCCATCTCCCGAACCGTGAGATCACGCCATCGGGTTCCCGCATCTTTGACTGCAAGCGACACTTTCGATCGAAGCTGACCGTCCTTGGTTTCCACGTTCAACTGCATGGAAGGTTCAAACATAACCGTTCCACCTTCATCGGCATAGGTCACGACGATCGGCTCAACCTTGAGGCAGGAATCAATAACCTGTGGCAAAAGGGCCGACTGGTTCCGGGGATCCCACTCCAGCTTTCCCGACAGCACCATCGGCGCAATCGATCCGTCTCCCGCCTTGAGACCTGCCACAGAAGGCGCGAGTCCGACCGTCCAATTGCCTTTCAAAACGGAACTCCATGCATCTTCCACACCCACATGGGCACCAGTTACGATGATCGGAATTCCATCCACACGCACCGCAGAAGCATCCAGCTCCACTGCTCCATTCCGCAATGTGCCACCAATCTCGAACGCCTCCGCATTCAAAGCATCCGCACCGCCCTCGCTTCCATTCAACTTCAAGGCATCCACACTCACCGTGAGCTCAGCCACACTCTGCAGCGGATCATCCCAATTCAGTCCAACGGAACCGTCCATGCCGATGTTGGATTTCAATGCTTCTCCAGCGGTCAGTCCATCCACGTCCACATGCAGGTCCCATTCCGACAAACCACCGGAGCCCTCGACGCGAAGCCCGATCTTCTCAACTGAAAAGTCTCCTTTCGTATCCGACATACCCAAGCTCAACCACTGGGTGCGCAGGGAGGAAACACCCGCTTCATCCCGACGCCACTGCAATCCGCCCTCCATCCGCTCCAGTTCGATCGGCATCGGAGCATCGAGCCGCAGAGCGCTGATCAAACCGCCAACCCAGGCGGAGATCGACTGACCCTGAAATCCCACCCACATGCGCTGCTCCAACGTCGCCTCCTCCCACTCCGCCAAAACCGACAGCTGCGAATCACCCAAACAGGACTCCACCATGAAATGACAGGTTCCGTCCTCCTTCCGGAACCCCATCGAGCCATCCAGGCCGACCGGATCCGTGGAAGCATCTCCGACGCTCACCTCAAAACCAGACACCAACACCCGCCCGATCGGAATCGCCGGAATCCGGTATTGAAGCCACTGCCGATTAAGAAAGACGGGCTGCCCGTGGTCAGACCGGGCGACAAGGGTCGAATCCGGACGGGTCGACAGAGCCGAAGGATCCTTCACCTCAATGAGGAGCCCTTGGATCAGAACTCCTTCCACTTCGCCCTTCAGGAGCGATGCCATCGACATCGAAATTTCCAACGAGCCGATTTCGACGCGGAATCCGTCCCGGCTCCATTCAAGCCCCTCCACTTTTGTTCGCCATGGGGACACGTCCAAGTCCCGGTAAACAATCGACCCCGCGCTGTCCGGCAGGATCCGGTTCCATACAGCCGCCAACCAAAATGGAACCGTTACCCACAAAAACACCACCGACATCAGCAAGAACCATAGCACCACCAGCAGCCAACTGACGACCTTGCGCATACGATGCCTATTGCTGATCCCGCTCATCGTCCGCCTTTCGAATCATCCCCGCCCTTGAAATGCTGACGCGGATGGAAGGTCGCGTGTTCATCGAACTTTCTTGAGGCATCCACTTCCGTGTAGATCTGCGTGGTCGAAATATCGGCATGCCCGAGCATCTCCTGGATCACGCGCAGGTCAGCTCCCCCATGCAGCAAATGGGTGGCAAACGAATGCCGCAGCGTATGGGGCGTGACCGGCCCCGGCAAGCCCAATGCCTCCCCATACTGGTGGATCAGGTGCCAGACCGTCTTGCGCGAAATCGCTTTTCCGAGGCGGCTCAGGAACAACTCACCTCCGGTTCGTGGTCTCACCAATGCAGGACGCCCCACTACCAGATAGTCCCTCAACGCCTTCAGTGCCGGTTGCCCGACCGGGCATATCCGCTCCTTCGCTCCTTTTCCGTAGACCTTCACGAGCCCCTCCTCAAACGACACGGCGGTCGCCCTTAACCCGCAAAGCTCCGAGACGCGAAGCCCACTCGAATATGTGAGCTCCAAAATCGCCCGGTCCCGTATCCCCATCGGTGTGTGCATCGGAGGGGCCTCCAGCAAGCGGACCATATCCTCAATCGAAAGCGAATGCGGCAGCCTGCGCGGAGCCCTCGGGCGTTTCAAGGCAGCGCTCATCTCATCGGTTCGCACCCCTTCATGCCGCAGATAGCGCGAAAAACTCCTGAGCGCAGAATGCTTCCGTGCAATGCTGCGATTGGTCAGATCCGACTGCCCCATCCGGTGGGTCCACTCAAGCAGATCCTGCGTGCTCACGCCTTTCCATGAGGCAATACCCTTCGAAACCAACACAGCTGCACACTGCCGGAGATCGCTGCCATAGTTCACAACCGTGTGTTCGGACAGGCCCCGCTCATAGCGCATCCAATCCATAAAACCCGATATCCCGGAATCCATCGCCTCCGGAATATCCACGTCAGAGTTTTCTGGACTCTGCGCCTTCCGATCGAGACTATCCTCATTCGCACTCATTATCCACGGCAAGCCAAACCTCCCCAGGATACTCGCCGCGGAATCCCTCCATGACAATGTTTTTCCAGTCCGTTTCCGCATCGCACCTTCACCTCCTCCTGTCGCTACTGTTTGGGATCGCCTCACTATGCGGGAACCCTGTCGATTCGGAACACCCGCAGCAGGAGCCGATCGCAATGGCCGGATGCCCGGAAGAGCTTCACATCGCCCTATCGGTGGAACTCGAGTCCCTGGATCCGCAAACCTCTTCCTCCATCGATGCGATCAAGGTGCAAAGCGCGCTTTTTGAAGGCTTGGTGTCCATGGATCCCTTCACCGGAGAAGTGGAACCCGCAGGCGCATCCTCATGGGACCGGTCTCCGGATGGCAGCAAGCTCACCTTTCACCTGAGTGAGGACGCATTCTGGTCAAACGGCGAGGCCGTCACCGCGCAGGACTACGCCTATGCGTTTCAACGTCTCCTACACCCCCGATTGGGATCTCCCTATGCCGACCAATACGGCGTTATCCTGGGGGCGGATCGCTACCGGCAAACCCTCAACACCGAGGACCTTGGAGTCACCGCAATCGATCCCCATACCCTCCGGATTGAACTGGAACGACCCATTCCCTATTTCATTGACCTTCTGGCCCGTCCATGCGCGGCCCCACTCCACGCTCCTACAGTCATGGGCTCGGGCGACGGGCTGACGCGAAATGAATCATGGTCCATCCGGCCGGGATTCGTCTCAAACGGCCCCTACACCCTTGTGCATTGGCGTGTCAACGAGTCCATCCGGCTTGCACCGAACCCCCGCCACAACCGCCCCGGACACGCGCTCCGACCCTCCCTGGTTTTTCATCCGATCGAAAGTGCCCACGTTCAGGAGCGGGCTTTTCAATCTGGCGCCATCCAAGTCACGTCAAAGATTCCATCGGAACGTATCCCGTTCCACATCGGAAAGCCCAGTCTCGAAACCCAGGTTGAACTCGCCACCTTCTACCTCATCCTCAACACCCATCAGTCCGGGCTCGCCTCAACTCCGCTTCGCCGGCTTCTCGCGAGTTCCATCGACCGCCAAACCATCACCGACCGGATCCGCATGCGCGGTGAGCCACCCACCCACGCTTTTGTGCCATCGTTCCCCGGGTTCCCATCGGTCCCCGATTTTCCCAAACCAGACGCGAATAACACCCCCGTGCCGCAGAGCCGATTGACCCTCATTTTTTCGTCCTCGGAAACCAATCAGGCAATCGCTGAAGCGATCCAGTCCCAGATACTCGAAAACACCGGAATCCAGCTCGAGCTCCAACGGGTGGAATGGAAATCCTATCTCGACCGTCGTAACCGCAAGGATTTTGACATCTGCATGGCCACATGGATCGCGGACTACCCGGATCCACTCGCCTTTCTCGAAATGTGGACCAGCGAAGCCGCCAACAATTTCTCCGGCTGGGCCAACCCCGGTTTCGATCAGCTCATTGAGCAAAGCCACCGATGTGCAGACACCCGCACCCGGATGCAAACCCTGGCGGAGGCCCATACCCTGCTCATCCAGGAACAGCCGATTATCCCCCTCTTCCACCTCAACCGCATGTTTCTCGTCCTTCCCTCTATGCGTCCGTGGGGACAATCCCTCCTCAACACCATCCGTTACCCCAC
>JAFGAQ010000261.1 GCA_016933595.1 Opitutales bacterium
TCCTCCCCGGAATGAGTCGACTCGAGTCAACCAAACCACTGCAAAGATCGAAAGCTTTCACTCATCACCTGACGCCGAGTAATGGAGGATCTGAGCGTCTCCATCAAGTGCTTGAATCACGATACTTGCAGGGCGTCCGGCCTCAATGCTCATCGATCCAACGGAATTCAGCATCGGAGGGTGATTGGATGTGCGGGTAAGGTTCAAAGCCACTGACGATCCCGCGTAGGCCCCCTGGGGCATCGGCACAGTCACCCGGGTCATTGTCCCTCCGTTGGCCACCACGCAGCCATTACCGGTATAAGACCCGCTGATCGTGAGGGTAATCGAACTCAATTGTTGGGTGGGATCCGCAACATGTACCCGCAAGCCTCTGAGGTCCTCAGAAACGAGAACAGCAACGGGTTGGTCGGAGGCGAGACTGAAACCAACTCGCAATTCCACCGTGCCGGGCTCGAAAAAGGCAATACCCGTGATGCGTTTCCGGTTATCCCTCGCAGCGTGCGCAATTTCATTGCGGGAGAGGATTTGAATCGGGTTAGCCAACGCAAAGGCACGCACCCCATCCGGGCTGATATCCGGCATTACCACATATGAATAACTTCCGTCAGTTGGAGTCAGCCCGTGATCCAGGCCCAAGGTGAACAAGGGGTGCATCACTTCAAGTTCACTGTACCGCTGCATCAGGGAATTGATGTCGGTCCAGCGACCCCTTCGACTTCGGGTGGACGAATGCAAATCTCCCCCGGAGGCAAAAATGTATCCTACGCTGTCATGATGAATCCATCGAATCTGAGATGAGATGTTTTCTGTTTCTGGCTGAAGGACTGTTTCTTGTCCTGTTGTCCGTCCAATTTTCACCGTTCCGCGCAAATGACACTGATTTACAGTCGTGAAAACCGGGTAAGGGGAAGCAGACCGAATCCCATCACCCATCGCAAGAAAGCCTTCGCCAAAAAAGAACCATGATTTCCGGGCCCGAACATCCCCCATCACAACGGGGACTGGCCGTCCATCGACCCTTTCATGCACCCAAACCGGGGTTTGAGACATGACAGACACCCCGGCAGCTCCGTCCGACACCCCGCCCACATATGGCCCGGAACACCACACGTAGCCCGCGAACGACGGAGCCTCAGGCACCTGAGCCAAGGTAGTCCCCGGAAGCCTAAGCCAGTCCCAGCAAGGAAAAATGCTCTGATACTCTGTCCCTGAGCGATAGATCAAGTGCATGCCCAATCCCTGGAAAACCCCTTTGAGGTTCTCCCCATTTCCACACTCGGCACCTATCGTCCGGCTCGACATCATCCTCAAACAAACGCTTGCACCGGCCGCCCTCTGCACCGTGTAATCTCCTCTCCAAAAGTGTCTGTGCCCGGACGACACCGGTTCACTGCCGATCATCTGGGCGTATTGGGACTGAATCTCGGAAAACCGGCCGCCCCCAGCCGACAATACTCGAGACACTGACCCCAAAAGGGTGGAATCCGGTCCGGATGTTGCCCCGTAACGGGTGTAATCCCGGCCCATGACATTCACATCTGGAAATCCATAACGCTGCATCCATAGAGTTCCTTCCAGCAAAAACCGATCAAAAACACCCCGCTCCTCCGCAGACACCGCAACGCTCGTCCCCGAGAGAATGGCGATCATGCGACTGATGTCATTGAGGAAAGATAACCCATACCCACCGTTGTAGATCTGGTTTCCGTGCTGGTAGAAACTCCCATCCACCTGAATTCCCTCCGAAGGGGTCTCCACAACCACCGACCGCATCGCCAATGCCGCCCGCTCCACTCGAGCGTTATCCCGCTCGAGCAGTCCTCTTCGCAACGCCACTCCAGCAGTCCACACAAGATTCTGTCCCGTCATGCTTCCTTCCTCCTCAAGCAGAGCGATTCCGCCCGCTAAGCGGGACGCGGTCAGTTCAGACTCCATGAGCAAAAGACTGGTCGCAAGCTTTTGCGACACCCCAATTTGATTGTGCCACCAATTGGGAGAAACCGGACGATTCAACAGCCAGAAATCCAATGCCCTCAAAAAATCAGACTTTACTCCAGCATCCTGGTAATAAGCTCCATCCGGGTTGCTATACGAAACTGCAAACCATGTCATCCGATATATGTGGTCAATGGGTTGCCAGTAATCGGAAGTGACATACTCCCGGAAATAGTCGATCTCACCCGACCATCCCCCGTTTGAATCCATTGTGGCCCTGTATCTCGCCGTTGCCTGGTCCGCCTTCGGGTTATCCACCATCGCCTCATGCTCGATCCTTGATCGGATCAACTGCAAGTCGGCGGAGCTCAAGAATGCGTTCAAAGCCACCCAAGGACTGAGTGCGGCCATCATAAGAATCATCAACCTGCGAACGCTCATCGTATCGTGTGCCCGGCTTCCCAAATCATACACCTGCTTACTGACTTCTTACCGACACAAGCCCGCCTCGATCCAGGCCACGCAAAAAGAGAACTTGCAGGTCAACAGGTCATCGAAATGTCACAAAACAACCCGTTCTTCGCCCACCCTTCAATTCAATTCGCCCAATCGGCTCAAAAGGGGGATTATCCGTTGTCTGCCAGCGTAAACCTGCAGACAACGACTCACTCAGGCGATCGACCAGGGCTCCATCAGATAATCGTAGCCGTCTTTGGATTTCCGGATCGCTCCCAGCGAAGGGAAGGGCATATGGGCGCCAAACACCCTCAACCGATCCGCATCTGCGCGGTCAAAGAGCATCCTGCGGGAACGCGATGCCATCTCCGGGTCAGCGTCAAACGCGAGCACCCAATCGGGTTGCCTCAATGAAATCGCGTGGTGATGGGCCGCATCCACCATGTGCAACAACTGGTTCTTTCCCGACGAAATGAGGACTGCCATGTGCCCCGGGGTATGCCCATAGGCGGGAATCAGCTCAATGCCGTCGAGGATACGGTCTCCGGGGGCCACCTTCTGCCAACGCGGATCCAATGCCAGAAGGGCGGCACGGGCGCCTTTCGCCATACCCGCACGCATCGACTCAGGAGCCGCCATCCTGGACAAGTCCGCTTGCTCCGATGTCCAGAAATCGTATTCCACCCGGTTCACATACAATTCGGCATTTGGAAACACCGGGGTCTTGAAATCCGCTGCCAACAGGCCCCCGATGTGGTCGCCATGGGCATGGGTCAGGATAACGGCCGATATATCGGAAGCCTTAATCCCGGCAGTTTCAAGATGCTGCACCAAGCGCCCACCCGCTGCTCCATTGTGCACACCGCATCCGGAATCCACCATCACCAAACGCCCGCCGATCCGGAGCACCAAAACGTTAAAGGGGATCTGCACCACACCCGGGTCGATCCTTCTGTCATCCAAAACCGCAGACACCTCCTCGCGCGGCAAGCCCACTCCAAACGGACACTCCTCAACGGGCACGGCAAAACCGCCGTCATTCACCGCAAGGGCTTCAATGGCACCCACATTGAACCGGTAATAGGCCGGCTGATATCCCCGAAGCGAAACGGTGGACCCGGCAGGGACTGCAGAAGCGGCGGCCGAATGACCCATCATGGGGAAGAGCATCGCTCCCAATCCACCCAGTCCGGCGTATCGCAGGACATCGCGGCGGGACAGGCTTGAGGATGTGGATATTGGTATATTCATAAGGATTCGGGTTTGGCGTGGTTGGAATGAAATGGTTTTTGTTACTGCTTGAGGCTCCCTCGCTTTTCCGTCCCCGCCGGTTTGACAGTTCCGTTCGATGCAAGGATCACCTCCACAGTGCAAGATCGATTATTTGCCATGGCAACTCCCGTGTCAAATGTCAGAGCAACATCCGGGGATCCAAACGGGCCCTTTCATTCGCAGACCACTACATCTGGGGCTTCTGAACCTTCCTTTCCGAGGCGACATTCAAACCCGCGGTTCAAAGGAGCGGCACTCCCAAACCGGAAGCACCACATTGAGGCGGGCAGCCGTAGCCAATACCTCCGCAATAATCGCACAACCCTTCCCTTCTTCCTGAGGTCTGAACTTCACACAGGCATGGCACATGCAATAGGCGTTTTGACGATCTTTCAGATCATGCCGCACCCATCTCGACCCGGCTGGCCGCTCCGCCTGGCCGTAGGACACGGTCGCGGGTTTGTCGGCCATCCATGAGGAGCACTCCATCCCATAGGTCTGAATGCATTGGGACTCCAAGTGCGCAGCCGCGAGAGCCAATACCCGGTTTAGGACGGGAGACTCCATATGCTGCTGGAGTGCGGCATCATCCGAATACTGCTCATAAAAGAAAAACCTGCGGGGCTCATCCAGGTCCTGATGCAGCGTGTAGAGCAAAGTTCCCACCTCCTGCCGGACCTGCCCGAACAGCTCGTCCAACAAGATCCTAAGCGCTTGCTCATGCCCCGCCAGTGCCACCAATTCCGCTTTGATTACCTTCATATCCATCTGCGATTTGTTTTCATTCCGGCCACTGCTGGAACAGGCGAACCCAATTGCATCACCCATCGATCCGTTCATGGCCTATTGAACAAACAGCTTACTGGATCGGGTTCTCGATCTATTGTAGAAATGCGACATTTCGATCGCGGACCAGTCGTATTCAGACAATCCCCGTCCCATGAGATCGCGGAAGGAATGGAGGAAATGCGACTGATCGTAGTATCCATGATCCAGGGCAACTTCAAGCCAACCCCGACCCGAAAGCACCTTGTCCCGGATCGTCTGCTGCATGCGGCACAGGCATAAATGAGACTTCGGGCTCACCCCAAAAGCGGAACCAAAAGCCCGCTCCAAATGCCGGCGGGAAACGCCCATTTTGCCAGCCAGAATCTCGATCCTGAGATCAGCGTGCCGATAGTAAAGCTGCGCATTCGCCCGATCCAGCCAGCCATCCGGCTTACGGTATTGCTCCAGCTTCCGGAGTAGGAAACCGGTCAGCAATTCCGCACGGATCTCCCGGTTCCCTGACTCCCGAATCCGCTCAGAAATTGTCTCGATCTCAGATCCCCAAAGCGCACGCATGTCGACGAATGATCCGCGGATATCCCCATACCCGCAGGGAACAAAATGCCGGAGCGAACCCGTCCGGAATCGGATCGACAAAAA